>NZ_JAAVVD010000010.1:0-254959 GCF_018449755.1 Variovorax sp. dw_954
GTGCAGCGCCTTGCTGGCCGCGCGCACGCTCTGGCGGAACTCGCCCTTGTCGGCCAGCGCCACCGCCTGGCTGCAGTACTGGTAGCCCGACAGCTTGATGTTGTCGTTGGCGTACAGCACCGCGCCGTCGTTGCTCAGCGCGAGGATGGTGTCGGTGTCGGCGAGGCGGGCTTTTTCCTGCTGGGCGGCGATGGCCTCGGCATCGCGCGTGGCGGGACGCGGGGTTTGCGCCGTGGCCCAGGGCATGCCGAGCAGTGCCGTGGCCACCATCGGTGCGGCCCACCAGGACCGGCGTTGTTCATGTTGTGTGCGATGCCGCGAATGTCTCGAGAACCAATTCATTGGACCCCCAGGCGCGATCTGCAGCCGCGCGCTCGCTACACGCGCAGACGACGCCGCAGAAGTGCGCGCCTCTCAGACCTCGTCGGCAAAGTCTAGGAGGGGGTCGATGGCACCGCTATTCGCAATAAGCCATACCGCATAAGGCTTAATCAATCGGGAGGAAATCACGGGTAACGCAGCCGGGAAGGGCTACGCCGGCACCGCATCCACGTTCGCCCGGTCCCAATGCCGGTGCCTGGCCATCGCGGCGATGAAGGCCTGCCCCACTTCCTGCGCCGCCGTGTTGTCGCCGAGGTTGTTGACCGGCGTCGCGGCCACCACGACACCCGCAGGCGGCGCTTCCGTGTCGGGCCCGATGCCCAGCGAAGCCAGCAGCGCGACGCCTTCGCCCACCGTGCAGATCGCCTTGCAATGCTTGTAGGCCTCCAGCACGAAGTGCACCGCGTCGCCGTTGCGCGCCAGCGCGTCGGCGCCTTCCTTGCCGGCAGGTACCAGCACCGCGTCGAACATCACCGAGGGCATGTTGATGAAGGTCGCGTCGATGTCGATCTGCCGCTTCGATGCGCTCGTCACGCTGCCCAGCCGCGGGCCCACCACCTTGCATTGCGCGCCGGCATGCTCGATGGCCTCGCGGATCGGCTTCAGCGAAGCGGAGTCGATACCGTCGGCCACCAGGATCGCCACCTTGCGCGTGCGCACCGAGCCGTCGCCGGTGCCGGCCATGCTGAGTGCCGGCGATTCCTCGACGGCCATGCTGATCTTGAAGTCGCGATAGCCGGCACGGCCCGCCGCGGCCTTGGCGTCCGGGGCGCCGATGCCCAGCGGCTCGGCCACGCGACGCGCGAGTTTCTCGTCGACGTGCGCAAGGTTGTCCACCATGCGCTGGCGAATGGCCGGCACTTCCAGCTTGGAGAGCTCGAAGCGGAAGGCCGCGATGATGTGCTCCTTCTCGGGCGCGCTCTGGCTGTTGAAGAACAGGCGCGCCTGCGTGAAGTGGTCGTCGAAGGACGGGCTGCGGCGGCGCACCTTGGGCGGGTCGATCTCTTCGGGGAAGGACTGGAAGCCCTTGCTGCCGCCATCGACACGGAACTCCTGGCCGTTGCCGAGCGAGTTGGGTTCGTACGCGACCTGCCCGCGCGCGATGGTCTGGCGGTGCATGCCGTCGCGCTGGAAGTTGTGGAAGGGGCACACGCCCTTGTTGATCGGCAGCTCGTGGAAGTTGGCGCCCCCCAGGCGCGAGATCTGCGTGTCGGTGTACGAGAACAGGCGGCCCTGCAGCAACGGGTCGTTGGTGAAGTCGATGCCCGGCACCACGTGGCCCGGATGGAAGGCGACCTGCTCGGTCTCCGCGAAGAAGTTGTCCGGGTTGCGGTTGAGCACCAGCTTGCCGATCTTCTGCACCGGCACCAGTTCCTCGGGGATGAGCTTGGTCGGGTCGAGCAGGTCGAAGCCGAGCGAATGCTCCTTGTCCTGCGGAATCATCTGCACGCCCAGTTCCCATTCGGGGAAGTCGCCGTTGTCGATGGCTTCCCACAGGTCGCGCCGATGGAAGTCCGCATCCTTGCCGGCGATCTTCTGCGCCTCGTCCCAGGCCAGGCCGTGGATGCCGAGCTTGGGCTTCCAGTGGAACTTGACGAAGTGCGACTCGCCGCTCGCATTGACGAGGCGGAAGGTGTGCACGCCAAAGCCTTCCATCATGCGCAGGCTGCGCGGGATGGCGCGGTCGCTCATGGCCCACATCAGCATGTGGGTGCTCTCCGGCATCAGTGAGGCGAAGTCCCAGAAGGTGTCGTGCGCGCTGGCGGCCTGCGGCATGGCATGGTGCGGCTCCGGCTTGACCGCATGGATCAGGTCGGGGAACTTCATCGCGTCCTGGATGAAGAACACCGGGATGTTGTTGCCCACCAGGTCGTAGTTGCCTTCGCGCGTGTAGAACTTGACCGAGAAGCCGCGCACGTCGCGCACCGTGTCGGCCGAACCTGCACCGCCGGCGACGGTCGAGAAACGCACGAAAACGGGCGTCTTCTGCTGCGGGTCCTGCAGGAAGTCGGCGCAGGTGAACTGCGACATCGACTTGTAGACCTGGAAGTAGCCATGCGCCGCCGAGCCGCGCGCATGCACCACGCGCTCCGGGATGCGCTCATGGTCGAAGTGCGTGATCTTCTCGCGCAGGATGAAGTCTTCCAGCAGCGTGGGGCCGCGCACGCCCGCTTTCAGCGAGTTGTGGTTGTCGGGGATCTGCAGGCCCTGGTTGGTGGTGAGCTGCGCCACGGGCTCTGCCGTATAGGCCGCGAGTTGCTCCTGCTTGCCATTGGCCGGATCGCTGGCGGAAGCGGAGGCCTTGGGGCGACGACCGCTGGCGGCCTTGTTTTGTGGCGTCATGAAGAACCTTCAGATTGGGAGAACGACGTGCCCCGCGGCACGAAGAAAAAAAAACGGATCAGCCGGCTTCGGCGTCGGAATCCAGGAACAGGTCGACGACGTTGACAAAGGCCACCGCGCCCACGAGTGCGGCCAGGAAGGCCACGACCCACACCAGCGCATCGTCCACCCACCCGCCACCCAGGCCATCCAGCAATGCAGAAAGCTCCATGAAATGCTCCCGTGGAGGTTGAACAATCGATCGGAAAGGATTCGCAAACCGCAGCAGCCCGGCGCGGTCTGCGAGCGAACAGCAATGTTCAAGGCAAGTGAGTCCATGCACCGTAGTGGGCCGGCGTCGCACCTTGTCAGCACGCCGAGGCGAAGCGGGTAGGAGAGGGCCGACGCGCACGCGCGGGCCGCCTACGCGAACTCGGGCGCAGTTGCCCCCGCACCGCGCCGCGCACCCGACTACGATGGGACGCATCCGGGGCCGGCATCAATCGTGCATGCGCCCTCCTGCACCACCTACACAGGGAAGCGTCATGCACATCCAGATCGGCTACGACATCGAGATCGGCGTCAGCGCGCCCACGGCATTGATCTACATGCTGCAGGTCCACCCCTCGCGCGAGGGCGACGTCATCGGCCACGAGAACATCACGCTCAGCCCGCCCCTGCGCACCGACCACTACCTCGACGCCTTCGACAACCACTGCGCGCGCGTGCAGGTGCCGCATGGCATCAACAGCGTGCGCCTGCGCAACCAGGCCGTGGTGTACGACACGGGCTGGGCCGATCCGGTCAACTATGGTGCGCAGCAGTGCGCTGAAGCGGATCTTCCGGTGCCCACGCTGATGTACGTGCTGCCCAGCCGTTATTGCGAGGTCGACAGCGAGTTGCTGCCTTTCGCCTGGAGCCAGTTCGGCAACACGATGCCCGGTTGGCACCGCGTGCAGGCCATCTGCGACTGGGTGCACAACCACCTGCAGTTCGACTACCAGCGCGCCCGCGCCACGCGCACGGCGCTGGACGGCTACCGCGAGGGCTACGGCGTGTGCCGCGACTTCACGCACCTCGCCATCACCCTGTGCCGCTGCATGAACATCCCGGCGCGCTACGTGACGGGCTACCTCGGCGACATCGGCGTGCCGCCGGTGCCCTATCCGATGGACTTCAGCGCCTGGTTCGAGGTGTGGCTCGGCGACCGCTGGTACACCTTCGACGCGCGCCACAACACGCCGCGCATCGGCCGCGTGGTGATCGCCCGCGGACGCGACGCGGCCGACGTGCCGATCACGATGGTGTTTGGGGCCAACACGCTGCAGCGCTTCGAGGTGACGACTGAGGAAGTGTTCCTGGAAATGGCTGCGTGACTCGGGCAGCAGCGTCGGCTTCTGCCGCACAAGCGACCAAGACCAGGAACATGCCGCATTCAGACGCTCGCGCTTGCATGAACGCGCGCGGGCAGTCCCGCGGCAAAGAGCTTTACGACGGACCTGGGCGTCAGGACATTGACTGACGCGCTGCCCGGAAGCGCCTGTGCCAGTGAATAACCCGTGAACGACCACTTGAACAGCCTTCCCCGGTTTTGCAGGAAGGCAACTCCGTCAACCTCGAAGATCGCTCCTTCGGGCAGATCACGCAGCGACGCTGTGTAGGTGACTTTTGCGCCACCTCGCGCAACGCGGTCCTCATGGAGACTTGCATCCACGTCCTTGATCGAAAAGGTCGTTGCCGCGTTCCCCGCGGCATGCGCCACGGACCATGCAGACTTGAAGGCATTGAATCGCTCGCGCTGACAGTAGGCGCATGGTCGGTGCCCCGCAGCGTAGGCGGTCGCTTCATCCAGGAAGAAAAGTTCCGAATACCGTCGGGGCTGGAACAGCGGCTTCCGGTCGATTGCCTTGAATGACGGATCACATGCAACCCAGGCTTTGCCTGTCCAGTGCTTGACGACCTTTCGTTCCGCGTCATGCAGGATGCCGCGGTTTCCCATCACGGTAGACACCCTCGCGGGGTGAACGTGCAACTGGCCCCAGGGATCAACACGGTTCTGAAGCGGCATATCCTGAACCCCAACAAGCAAGGCATGCGAACGCCGGACAGCGATCTGCTTGACCGCACGATCAGGCGCATTGCAATTTGCGCTCGCCAAGCCTGACCAGCACGGAACGGTTACGACAACAGTACACCGCGGGCATGCAAGACCGCAACCGTTTTCATCAACCAGCTACGCCAGCTCATTTCGCACGCCCCCCAATCCACAAGGCCCCGCCCCGTGGATTTCGTCCTCTACAGCCTGCGGTCGCTCGTCACTGCGAAGTAGAACCACTCGGTGCCGGCCGTGGCTTCCGGGTTCGGGAACACGATGAAGCCATCGCGGTCGGCCTTCAGCACGGCGCCGTCGGCGCGCATGCCGATGACTTCGCCGGCCGCCACCGGATCGAAAGTGGCCCATTCGCGGGCAAACTGGTCTTCATCGTCGAGGCGGTCGGTGACGCTGACCAGGCGCAGCAGCACCGGCGGCTCGCGCTCCGGCGCGGGCTCGGACACCATGCCAAGCAAGCGCAAGGCCGCGTGGATGGCCTGGTAGGCGACTTCGGGCGCGGCCGGGTCTTCATGCTGGCCGCATTCGAGCGTGACGCCGTAGCCGCCGCGGCTGCGCATGTATTCGTTGGTGCCCCAGCCGTAGGCCAGCGCCGCGACGTCGAGCGGCTCACCTGGGTTGCGCTGCTGCAGTCCGGCCGCGTAGATGTCGAGCCAGCCCTCGACCACGCGCGTCGTGCCCAGTTGCAATGCGAGCCGGCCTTCTTCCTCCGCGCGCGCGAAGGGCTCCAGCGTGCCGTCGTTGTTGCGCGGGCCGATCATCGCGAAGGCATCGCCCGCGCTCTGGAACGAATGCAGGTCGAGCAGCACGTCGTGCTGGTCCAGCAGGGGGCACAGCACGTCGGTGAGGCGGGCTTCGTAGTCGGCTGGCTCTTCGCCCTCGGGCGTGGGCTGGAAGAGGCGGTTGAGGTTGCGCTCGCCTTCGCGCCGCAGCAGCCGGCGCGCCAGCGGATTGGCCACCGGCACCATCGTCAGCGTGCCGCGCAGCAGTTGCACGCTGCCTTCATCCAGTTCCGCGCGCATGCGCTCGATGCCCACGGTGCCGCAGGTCTCGTCGCCATGCACGCCGCCCACCACGATGAGCCGCGGCCCCGGCTCGAGCGCGGCGAAGGCGTGGATGCGGATGGCGTCGGATTCGATAGTGGGTTCGGGCATGGGCGTGGACATCGCGAGGCATCCTACAACCGAGCGCCCGCGGCTCCTACCCCCCATTGCGGCGCGCCGTGGCACAAGCTCAATGCAACGAAGGAGCACACATGGCCACCCAGAGCAAGACAACCCGCGAACGCGGCAAGACGAAGATCGCGCAGGATGGCGAATCCGCCCCCAAGCTGCCGCATGAGCGCGACCAGTCGTCGGAGAGCCAGCAGAACGTCGACGGCGGCGCACCCGAGGTCGGGCGCCAGGCGCTGGAAGACATCGAGACCGGCAAGGTCGACACCGACCGCGGGCCGGTGACGGACCGGGTCTACAACGAGAAGGTCAAGCGGTAGGCAGGCGGCGCAACGACGGTCTGCATCAGCCTTTGGCCAACTCGCCCCGCATCGCCGCAATCACCCCTGCATAGTCCTTCGCCCCAAAGATCGCGCTGCCCGCCACGAAGGTGTCCGCACCCGCGCTGGCCACCCGCGCGATGTTGTCGGCCTTGATGCCGCCGTCGACTTCCAGCCGGATGTCGCGCCCCGCCTGGTCGATCAGCTTGCGCGCCTGCTCGATCTTGCGCAGCGCCGAATCGATGAAGCTCTGGCCGCCGAAGCCCGGGTTGACGCTCATGATCAGCACCAGGTCGATGTCGTCGATCGCGTATTCGAGGGCTTCCAGGCCCAGGCCCGGGTTGAACACCAGCCCGGCCTTGCAGCCGGCCGCCTTGATGGCCTGGATGCTGCGGTGCATGTGCGGCGACGCGTCGGGGTGGAAGCTGATGAAGTCAGCGCCCGCTTGCGCGAAGGCCGCGGCCAGCGCATCGACGGGCTGGATCATCAGGTGCACGTCGATGGGCACGGGCGTGCCGTCGGGCGTCATGGCGTGCGGCTTGAGCGCTTGGCAGACCATCGGGCCGAAGGTCAGGTTCGGCACGTAGTGGTTGTCCATCACGTCGAAATGGATCCAGTCGGCGCCGGCGGCCACGACGTTGCGGACTTCCTCGCCGAGCCGCGCGAAGTCGGCGGAGAGGATCGAGGGCGCGATGCGGTAGGTTTGGCTCATGGCCGCGATTGTCGCAAAGCCTTTTGCCTCCAGTCGATGGGGCTTTCGACTCGTCCCCACAAGGCACGGGTCGGGCGCAGCCCGGCGCCCTGGGCCCGGCAGCCTCGTCCGTTACCATGCGCCCCATGTCAACCCACCCGATCACCGTCGAGATCGAACCTCGCTACCTGTCCGAGCAGTCTTCGCCGGAAGAGAACATCTACACCTTCTCGTATGCCGTGACGGTCACCAACAACGGCCAGGTCGCCACGCAGCTGATCTCGCGGCACTGGTACTTCAGCGATTCCGCCGGCAACGTGCAGGAGGTGAAGGGCCTGGGGGTGATCGGCCAGCAACCGCTGATCGCGCCCGGCACCTCGTTCCGGTATTCCAGCGGTTGCCGGCTCAAGACGCCGAGTGGCACCATGCACGGCAGTTTTTTCATGGTGTCGGAACACGGCGACCGCTTCGATGCCCCGATCGCGATGGTCATGCTGGAAGCCGACTTCGGCGGCAGGCCTGTGTCGCGCGTGCTGCACTAGCAGGCCCGGTCTCTTTCCGCACCCGTCGCCTCGCGCGACTACATGGTTCCCGTTGTTGATTCACGCATGTCCTCCTTCATCAACGAATTGACGAATTTCTGGGCCGACTGGGTCCGACCTTCCGCCGGTTTGCCGACGGTGCTGTGGTCGCTGCTGATCGCGGTGACCGCGGCGGCCGGCCATCTGGTGCAGCGCTACATCGGCATGCCGAAGGTGGTGGGCTACTCGATGGTCGGCACGCTGGTCGGGCTGGCCGGCTTCGAGGGCGCGGTTTGGCCGCTGCAGGGCGTGGGGCTGTTCATGGTCGAGCTGGGCGTCGCCATCGTGCTGTTCGAGGCCGGCGGCCGCCTGCCGCTGCGCTGGTTCCGCCACAACCCGATGGTGCTGGTGCAGAGCGTGATCGAGTCCACGTTGACCTATTTCGCCGTCTACTGGGTGCTGGTCTGGCTCGACGTGCCGGGCCCGGTGGCCAATGCGCTGGCGCTGATGGCCATCGTCGCCTCGCCCGCCGTGCTCTCGCGCGTTGTCATGGACACGCGCGCCTCCGGCCCGGTGACCGACCGCGCGCTGACGCTCTCCACGCTCAACACCTTCTATGCCGTCACGCTGGGCTATGCGCAGGCCGGGCTGATCGAGCGCGCCCCCAGCGCCATCACCGAGCGCATCTATCCGGTGCTGGTGGTGCTGGGCATGTCCTTCGCCATGGGCGCGGCCGTGGCGCTGGCCATGCGCACGGCCTTGCGCGTGATGAGCCCGACCAGCGAGAACACCTCGATCCTGATGCTGGCGCTGATCGCCGCCGGCACGGCCGTGTCGGCGCACATGGGCGGCTCCGCGCCGCTGGCCGCGCTCATCGGCGGCATCATGCTCAAGCAGCTCAATCCGCGCCCGTGGTCGTGGCCGAGCCAGTTGGGGACCGCAGCCTCGCTGCTGACGATGCTGATGTTCGTGCTGGTGTCGATCGTGGCGGCGCAAGCCGACTGGAACCTGCCGGTGGCCGGCCTGGTGCTGGCGCTGATCGCGGCCCGCGGCGTGGCCAAGGTGGTCGGCGTCTCGCTGGGCAACCCGGGCAGCGGCACGAACTGGAAACAGGCCCTCTGGGTGGGCGGCGCGATGGCCCCCTTGTCGTCCATCGCACTGCTGATCGCATCGAACTTCGTCACCGCATCCCCACTCCTCGGCGTGCTGATCACACAGACCGCGCTGCCGACGATCCTGCTCATGGAAGTCTCCGGCGCGGTGATCGTCACCATCGCCATCCACCTGGCCGGCGAAAGCTCCGTGCCCTGGACGCCCGAGGCCTTCAGCACCACGGAGGACAACCAGTCGTGAGCATCAAGCAGAACATGGCCACCGTGATGCCGATGTCGCGCGTCGTGCCGCTGGAGCGCTTCAACAAGTCGGAGGCCTTGTCGCTGGGCGTCGAGCTCGAGTTGCAACTGGTCAACACCCATGACTACGACCTCGCACCCTATGCCGAGGACATGCTGCGCCTGATGGCGCACACGCCGCTGCCCGGCAGTGTGGTGCCGGAGATGACGTCGAGCATGATCGAGATCTCGACCGACATCTGCCACTCGGCCAAGGACGTGATCGCGCAGCTCACGCCGATCCGCGATGCGCTCGTCAAGAGCGCCGACAAGCTCAACATCGCCGTGGTCGGCGGCGGCACGCATGCGTTCCAGCAGTGGCACGAGCGCCGCATCTACGACAAGCCGCGGTTCCGGGAACTGTCGGAGCTGTACGGCTACCTGAGCAAGCAGTTCACCATCTTCGGCCAGCACGTCCACATCGGCTGCCCCGATGCCGATTCGGCGCTGCTGATGTTGCATCGCATGTCGCGCTACATACCGCACTTCATCGCGCTGTCGGCCTCCTCGCCGTTCGTGCAGGGGCAGGACACGCAGTTCGACTCGGCGCGGCTCAACTCGGTGTTCGCCTTTCCGTTGTCGGGCCGCGCGCCCTTCGCGCTCACCTGGAAGGAATTCGAGGCCTACTTCGAGCGCATGACGCGGACCGGCGTGGTGCGCAGCATGAAGGACTTCTACTGGGACATCCGGCCCAAGCCCGAGTTCGGCACCATCGAGATCCGCGTGTTCGACACCCCGCTCACCGTGGAGCGCGCGGCCGACCTGGCGGGCTACGTGCAGTCGCTCGCGGCATGGTTCCTGCAAGAGCAACCCTTCACGCCGACCGAGGACGACTACCTCGTCTACACCTACAACCGCTTCCAGGCCTGCCGCTTCGGGCTCGACGCGGTGTACGTGGACCCGGCCAGCGGCGAACACATGCCGCTGCGCGAACATATCCTCATGACCATGACGCAGCTCGAATGGCACAGCGAGGCCCTGAACGCGACCGAATCGCTGGCGCGCCTGCGCCGCGACGTCGATGCCGGCCAGAACGATGCGCGCTGGTTGCGCGAGCGGCAGGGCAAGGAACGGCTGTTGGCCGAGGTGGTGCGGCAGGGCGCGTTGCGCTTCCGTGGCGCGGTGTGACCCATGGGCGAATTCGACCTCATCGCCAAGTACTTCACCCGGCCGGTGAAGCGCGCGGTGCTGGGTGTCGGCGACGACTGCGCGCTGCTGGCGACCACGCCCGGCATGCAACTGGCCGTGTCGTCCGACATGCTGGTGGAGGGCCGCCACTTCCTCTCGACCGTCGAGCCCGCGCGCCTGGGCCACAAGGCGCTGGCGGTGAACCTCAGCGACCTGGCCGCCTGCGGCGCGATGCCGCTGGCTTTCACGCTGGCGCTGTCGATGCCGACGGCGGACGAAGCCTGGCTGGCGGGCTTCTCGCGCGGGTTGCTGGCGCTGGCCGATGAACACGGTTGCGAACTCATCGGCGGCGACACCACGCGCGGGCCGCTCAACATCTGCATCACCGTGTTCGGCGAGGTGCCGGCCGGCGCGGCCTTGCTGCGCTCTGGCGCGCGGGCCGGCGACGACATCTGGGTCAGCGGCACGCTGGGCGATGCGCGGCTGGCGCTGGAGGCATTCCGCGGCACGCTGTCGCTGCCAGCGCCGATGCTCAAGCATGCGCGCCTGCGCATGGAACAGCCGACCCCGCGCGTGGCGCTGGGCCTGGCGCTGCGGGGCGTGGCCACGGCGGCGATCGACGTCAGCGACGGGCTGCTCGGCGACCTGGTCCACATCCTGCTGGCCAGCCGCGTCGGCGCCCGCATCGACGCCGATGCCGCGACGGACCTGGTCGCGGCGCGGCGCATGCCGTCCAACGCGGAATCCGGCCTCGCGCTGGAGACCCTGCGCACCTGCGCGCTCTCCGGCGGCGACGACTACGAACTGGCCTTCACCGCGCGGCCCGACGCACGCGACGCCGTCGAGCAGGCCGGCCGCGCGAGCCACACTGCCGTCACCCGCATCGGCACGGTGGAGCCCACGCCGGGCATCCGCGTGGTGGATGCCCATGGCGCGCCGTTGGCGCAGCGCTTCTCAGGCTTCGATCACTTCGGGTGAGTGGGCTGCGGGCTTCGCGATTCGCGCAGAGCTGCGCCAGGCGGGGAAGCGGCGACGCGCCCCGAATCAGGTCTGCAGTGCCAAGCGTTCCCACGCCTGACGGGCTGTGACGATCGGAATGCCTTCGTAGCTGACGAGCGGCAGCAGGTCGCGCTGATCGCCCGAGGCGATGAGGTCTGCGGCGCCGGCCAGCGCCGCGGCCAGCACCTGGTCGTCGTCCGGGTCGGTGGGCACCACGCGCGGTACGCTGATGGGGGCGACCACGTGGGCCAGCAGTCGCAGGTCGGCGATGATGCTCTCGGGCGTTTGGCCGGCCAGCCGATTGAAGAACTTTGCGCGCCCGAGCACGCGTTGCAGCTCGGCCAGCAGGGCTTCGCTGGTACATAGCTCGAACTCTCCCGCTCGCGCGGCATCCAGCAGTTGACGCGGCAGGCCGGAGGAGATGACGCCCGAGACAATCAGGTTGGTGTCGATGACAAAACGCATCGATGCGGCGCCGTTCAAGCGCCTTCGCGGCGGGTCTGGCGATCGGCCTGGACCTCGGCCTCGATCTCATCCTCGGACAGCGGCGGCAAGCCCAGGGCGTCTATCTTGGCGAAAGTGTCGCCCAGGCGTGCAGCAGCGGCAGTGCGTTCTTCGCGGGCGGCGAGGAACTCGACAAAGTCCACCACCTCGGCCACGCGGCCGGGCGGCAACTTCTTCAGGCGTTCGATCAAGCGGGATTCAAGGGCGGTCATGGTTCGTTCCTATATACGCACCAGCGCTGCTGGGTTGCTGCCGAGGTTGTACCGCAGGTTTGGTCAAACCCGCACAACCCTGTGACGCAGTCACCTTGGCGAAGCCCCGCAACGGGCTTGGCGCCGAGCCCTGTCACCCCTGCCGCGCAAACACCCCCCGCAGCGGCGACACGAGCCATATCGTGAGTTGCAACCCGAGCGCGAGGCTCGCCATGAAAGCCAGGATGCCGCCCATCGTATGGATCGGCATCGGCACCAGCGGCAGCACCCACATCCCGGCCAGGCAGGACACCACCCAGGACATCAGCACGACAAGGCTGACGACGACGGAGAAGGGCACCCCATCGAGGCCCAGCGCCACGAGGCCGTTGGCGAGCGAGCCGCTGTCGGGGTCCGCATCGCCGTCGCCATGCAGTTGCGTGGGAACACCCAGCCGTGCATCCCCGAACCCGACGATGCCGAGCATGCCCAATAGCCAGTAGATCAGCACGACACCGAGCAGCGCGGTGAAAATCGCGGTCGGATAGCTCCCCACGGCCGCCACGAAGCTGCCTTCCATACCCACTCCCTGTCTTTGTTGTTCCGGACCCGGACTGACCCGTGACCCGCGCCGCGGATTGTGCAGGACGCATTGCCGCCTACATGGTCAAAATGCGCAACCCGAGTCTCATTGGACGCCCGCCGGACCGATCACCCTCCTTTCCAGAAATGACCGACCCCCACCCACCGGAAATCTCCCAAGGCATGCGCGCACCGCCGCTTCGCATCGCGATGCGACGACCGACCTTGCGCTTCATGGCGTCGCACCCGGCGCACTGGATCGCGCTCGGCTTCGGCTCCGGCCTGCCGCGCGTCGCGCCCGGCACCTTCGGCACCTTGTGGGCCTGGGCCGCCTACCTGCTGATGCAGCGCTGGCTGGGCGAGGCCGCCATCGGCTGGGTGATCCTGGCCTCGCTGCCCATCGGCTGGTGGGCCTGCACCGTGACGGCCCGGGACATGAACATCGCCGACCCCGGCAGCATCGTGTGGGACGAGGTGGTCGCGTTCTGGATCGTGCTGTGGGTGGTGATGCCCACGGGCTTCTTCGGCCAGCTGGTCGCCTTCGCGCTGTTCCGCGTCTTCGATGCGGCCAAGCCCGGCCCCGTGGCCTGGGCGGACGGCCTGTTCAAGCAGGGCGGTGCGGCAGAGCCCGACTGGTGGCGTGCCGGCTTCGGCATCATCCTGGACGACCTGGTGGCGGCCTTCTGCGCCTTGCTGGTGATCGCGGCGGTGCGCGCATGGTGAGCCGCACCGAAGAACTGCTGCCGCGGCTGGCCGAGCTCATGGTGGCCCGGGGCCTGATGCTGGCCACTGCGGAAAGCTGCACCGGCGGCCTGATCGCCGGCGCCTGCACCGACCTCTCGGGCTCCTCCGCCTGGTTCGAGCGCGGCCTCGTCTGCTATTCCAACGACGCCAAGATCGAACTGCTCGGCGTCGACCTGGCGCTCATCGTCGCGCATGGCGCGGTCAGCGAGCCGGTGGCCGGCGCGATGGCCGCCGGCGCGGTGGCGCGCTCGCATGCACAGGTGTCGGTCGCGGTCACCGGCGTCGCCGGGCCGACCGGCGGCACCGAGGCCAAGCCGGTGGGCACCGTCTGGTTCGGCTGGTCGGTGGACGGCATCGTGCGGACCGAACGGCGCCTGTTCGACGGCGACCGCGCGGCGATCCGCGCAGCCACGGTGCAGCACGCCATCGAGCGCCTGGTGGCGCTGTTGCAATCTCCACGTTGATCCTCGAAAGGAGCCTTCGCCCATGTCACGCAACGAGGAAACCATCCGCCGCTTCTACGACGCTTTCGCAAAGCTCGATGCCGACACCATGGCCGCCTGCTATGCGCCCGACGCCGTGTTCAACGACGAGGTGTTCTCCCTGAACGGCGCGCGCGAGATCGGCGGCATGTGGAAGATGCTGTGCAGCGCCACCCAGGCCAAGGGCGCGCAGGTGTGGCGCCTCACCTACCGCGACGTGGCCGTCGAAGGCAGCACCGGCCGCGCGCACTGGGACGCGCACTACCTGTTCAGCGCCACCGGACGCACGGTGGACAACAGCATCGACGCCCGCATGACCTTCACGCCCGACGGCAGGATCGCCACGCACACCGACAGCTTCGCGTTCTGGACCTGGGCGCGCCAGGCGCTCGGCTTGCCCGGCCTGCTGATGGGCTGGTCGCCGATGCTGCGCAACAAGGTGCGCGCCACCGCCGCGGCCAACCTCGCGCTGTTCCAGGCGCGCGGCGGCTGACCGATTCCTCACCCCAGGCATGACCATGACCGACATCGCGATCAAGAACGACACCGCCCAGCACCGCTACGAGGCCACGATCGAGGGCGCGCTGGCGGGCTACTGCGAATACAACCTGCTGCGCGAAGCCATCATGTTCACGCACACCGAGGTGCTGGAGGCCTTCGAGGGCAAGGGCGTGGGCTCGGCCATCGCGCGCCACGTGCTCGACGATGCGCGGGCGCAGGGCCTGCATGTGATCCCGGTGTGCCAGTTCATCGCCGGCTACATCCGCAAGCATCCCGACTATGCCGACCTGGTGCGCGCGGACATGCGCAGGGCTTTCAAGATCTGAATGCGAGATCGGGATCGGACTTGACCGTACGCGAAGGACGCGAAGGTACGCGAAGGACGCGAAAAATTCAAAAAAAAATCTCTTCGGGGTTTCTTTCGCGTCCTTCGCGAAACCTTCGCGTCCTTCGCGTACGGCCAAGTCCGAATTCGACGGCCGTTGATCCAATACCGCCCTGCTCAAGCCGCCGGGCGGCTGCGATAGAGGCTCGCATGCGCCAGCGAGTAGTCCTCCAGCGGCCCAAGCCGAATGTCCTCCGCCCGAGGCATCGTCGGCTGCAGGTACACGAACGCCTCGACAGATTCGCCGTCCTCGTCACCGCGCTTCACGACCCCGATGCGCAGCCGCCGATAGCCATCCGGCTCGGTGATGCGCTCAAGCGCATCCATGCGCGCCAGCGCGCCTTCATCCACCTCGAACAACTGCCCCGCCACCCGATGCCCCTGGCCCGGCAAGTCGATCATCCAGGGCGAATGCCGCTCGCCCACCAGGTACAGCGGATAACTCTCCACCGTGACGAACTCGCCGGCAATGCGCCGACCCTCGTTGGTCGCGAAATTCGGGAATCCCTGCTTCAGCGTGCCGAACACGAAGACACGCGCCACGCCTCAACCCGCCCCGTGGCACTTCTTGTACTTCTTCCCACTCCCGCAGGGACACGGATCGTTGCGCCCCGGCGTCGGCTCCTTGCGGATGGTTTCCACGCGCGGGCCCATGCTTTTCCAGAGCTGGCGCAGGTCGTACACCGCCCAGATCGCGGCGCCAAAATCGTCCAGGCGCTGCTGGCTCATGCTGGGCGGCGCGGTCTCGCTGAACATCGAGATGGTGGGCGTGCCGCGGTCGTCCTCGGTGAGCTCGACGATGCAGTCCAGCGCGTCGTCGAGCATGCCGGCGGCTTCCTTGTCGCGCGGCGCGGCCCAGTCCTCGGGCCAGTTCTCGACCGCGTACATGAAGCCCAGCGCCCACACCTGCGCGAAGGAAGGGATCGCCTCGCCGGCCGTTTCGGCGCGTTCCTCCTCGGGCAGCGAGGCCAGGGCGCCGCGCACGTCCAGCACTTCGGGCTGGTAGGTGCGTTCGTCATCGAGCGATTCGACCGGCGCATCGAGGCCTTGCTCGATCTCCTGCCAGCGGCGCTTCCAGTGCCAGACGAATTCCATGTACTTGGCCGGCTTGAACTCGTCGCCGAGCAGCACGGGCCAGTATTCGTCGGGCGGAATCGGGCGGCGCGAGCAGATCAGCGCCGCCATGAACCCCTCGCAGAATTCCCACTGGGGAACCTCGTCGTCGGCCTCGCGCATGAGGTCGAGTTCGCGGTCCAGCACGTCGAAATCTTCAGGGGTGAGCGGCGCCGCCGGGGCGCCGGTGGAGGGGGTGTCGTTGCTGGTGGTCATGGTGGCGCAAAAAAGAGCCCTCTATGATGCAACACGCGTCGACCGGCCGAGGCCATCATTGCAATTCCCATGACATCTCCGATACCGACCCGATACACCGCCTTCGCGCTGTGTGTCCTCGGCCTGCTGGCCAGCCTGGCATGCCTGCTGCTGTGGCCGTGGCTCTGGCGCGGCTGGATCGGAACGGCGGCCTTCGCCGCGCTCACCGCCACCGGCGTGCACGACGTGCGGCAGACGCGCCACGCCATCCTGCGCAATTACCCCGTCATCGGTCATTTGCGCTTCCTGTTCGAATACGTCCGGCCCGAAGT
The DNA here is from genome assembly GCF_018449755.1 of Variovorax sp. dw_954. Lineage (NCBI taxonomy): Bacteria > Pseudomonadati > Pseudomonadota > Betaproteobacteria > Burkholderiales > Comamonadaceae > Variovorax > Variovorax sp. dw_954. Next base: position 16,065 of record NZ_JAAVVD010000010.1, read on the forward strand.
GCGGCAGTACTTCATCGAGAGCGACGCCGAGGCCATGCCCTTTTCGCGCGCGCAGCGCTCGCTCGTGTACCAGCGCGCCAAGGGCGACCCCGACAACCGGCCCTTCGGCACGCAGCTCAACGTGACCATCGCCGGCTACGAATGGATCAACCATTCGATGCGCCCGACCCGGCTTGCGAACCACGACTTCCGCATCACCATCGGCGCCGACTGCGCGCAGCCCTACAGCGCCAGCGTGTTCAACATCTCGGCGATGAGCTTCGGCGCGCTGTCGGCCAACGCGATCATGGCGCTGAACCAGGGCGCGAAGATGGGCGGCTTTGCGCACGACACCGGCGAAGGCTCCATCTCGCGCCACCATCGCGTGCACGGCGGCGACCTGATCTGGGAGATCGGCTCCGGCTACTTCGGCTGCCGCAACGAGGACGGCAGCTTCAGCGAGGAGCGCTTCATCAAGGCCGCCGCCGACCCGCAGGTGCGCATGATCGAGATCAAGCTGAGCCAGGGCGCCAAGCCGGGCCACGGCGGCGTGCTGCCCGGCCCCAAGGTGACGGCAGAGATCGCGGCGGCGCGCGGCGTGCCGATCGGCGTCGACTGCATCTCGCCTTCGTCGCACAGCGCCTTCACCACGCCGCTGGAAATGATGCGTTTCGTCGCGCGGCTGCGTGAACTGTCGGGCGGCAAGCCGACCGGCTTCAAGTTCTGCCTGGGCCATCCGTGGGAATGGTTCGGCATCGTCAAGGCGATGCAGCAGAGCGGCATCACGCCGGACTTCATCGTGGTCGACGGGGCCGAGGGCGGCACCGGCGCCGCACCGGTGGAGTTCACCGACCACGTCGGCGCGCCGCTGCAGGAAGGCCTGCTGCTGGTGCACAACACGCTGGTGGGTGTGAACCTGCGCGACCGCATCAAGCTCGGCTGCGCCGGCAAGGTGATCTCGGCCTTCGACGTGGCCCGCATGATGGCGCTCGGCGCCGACTGGTGCAACGCGGCGCGCGGCTTCATGATGTCGCTGGGCTGCATCCAGGCGCAGACCTGCCACACCGGCCATTGCCCGACCGGCGTCACCACGCAGGACCCGCAGCGGCAGAAGGCGCTGGTGGTGGACACCAAGGCCGACCGCGTGCGCAACTTCCACCGCAGCACGCTGCATGCGCTGCAGGAACTGGTGCAGGCCGCCGGGCTCGACCATCCGCAGCAGATCACTGCGCACCATATCGTGCGGCGCATCTCCGACACCGAGGTGCGGCTGCTGTCGAACCTCATCATGCAGGTGCAGCCGGGCGCCCTGCTCGGCCCGCTGGACAACCAGCACAACGTCTTCCGCACCTATTGGCCGCTGGCCAGCGCCGACAGCTTCCAGCCGCGGATGAGCACGGCCACGCTGCCGGTCGTCGACAGCGCGCAGGAGATGCCGCCTGCCGTCGCGGCCTGAAAGTTGCCTGGGCCTGATCCAACGATGAATCCGCTGCGAAGCCGCGCCAACCGAATCCAGGCCCGGAAGGGCCATGCCTCCGCGCCCGCGCCGCTCGACGCACTGGCGCCGCCGCCCCCCGGCGACTACGCCGCCTTCCTGGCGACCACGCTGCCGCTGCAGGCCAGCGGCGTGTCGCGGCACCGCTTCGGTACGCAGCGCGTGTGGCTCAAGAAGGCCGGCCCGCGCCATGCCATGTGGCGCTATCACCTGCTCGCCGCCGTCGCGAAGGCGTTCCGGCTCGACGTGCTCACGCCGGTGCCCAACCCGGGCGGCGAGGCGGCCATCGAGATCGAGGCGCGCCGGCTGGGTGCGCTCGGTGAACTGGGCCTGCGCGTGCCCACCGTGCTGGCGCGGCAGGCCGATGGCGTGCTGATCTCCGACCTCGGCGAGGGCAACCTGGCGCCCATCGTGCTGAACGAGCGGCTCGACCAGGCCGCCGCGGTGGGCCCCGTCGCGTTGCTGAAGGTGTGGCGCGAAGGGCTCGAAGCCATCGCGCTGGTGCATGCGCGCGGCGCCTACCTGAGCCAGGCCTTTGCGCGCAACCTGATGTATTGCCCCGACGGCACCATCGGCTACATCGACTTCGAGGACGACCCCGGCGAATCGCTGGCGCTGGCCGAATGCCAGGTGCGCGACTGGCTCAGCTACCTGCACTCCACCGCCGCGCTGCTGCACGCGGCCTCCCCGCACGGCGCCGGCGGCCAGTGGCATGCGGTGCTGGCCGACGCCAGCGACGAGGTGCGCGAACGCCTGGCCATTGCCGCGCGGCGCATGCGCTGGCTGCGCCACCTGCCCGCCAACCGGCGCTGGGGCCGCGACACCCAGCGCGTGCGCGCCGTGGCCCGCCTCATGTCGCGGTGGTATTCGCCCAACTTCGATCCGACGACCACGATGTCGGCGCCGCTGTCCAAGCGATAGCGGGCCCGGCAGCGCCTACGACACCTCCACGCCCAGCGCCGCCAGACGCTTGCGCAGCGCCAGCACCAGCCTGTCCTTGCTGCGCAGCGGCGCACGGTGCGCCACGGCCAGGTCGATGAACATCTGGTCGTCCGGATCCTTGCAGACCACACTGGCACGCGGCGCGGGCTCCACGCGTTGCGCGAGGCGGTCGAAGTCGGCCAGGACGGCATCTGGCGTGCGCCGGTAGTACGCGAGCCGAGGCACGATCTGCGGATAGCCCAGCACCCGCGCCAGTTCGTCGCGCATCGCGGGCGTCGCGAGCCAGCGCAGTTCGCCGGCATCGAGCGCGACCTGCAGCGGCTCGCTGGCCGGGTCGCCGAAGACCAGCAGGTCGAGCGCGATGTTGGTGTCGATGACGATGGTCATTCGATGGGCTTGGCGCGAAGGACGATCAGCCTGCAGGCTTGGCGCGCGCCGACCCGGCCACCATGTCGAAGCGGAACAGCCGGCACTCGATCGGCCCGTTCCACATCGGCACGCGGCGCGATTCCTTCAGGCGCATGCGCTGCGGCAGCTTGAGGTCGGGCGTCAGCACCCAGGCGGTCCAGCCGGCGTAGTTCTTCTTCCAGTGCGTGGCGAGTTGCGAGAAGAACTCGCCGCCGTCCTCGGTCGCCGCCTGCTCGCGTGCGCCGATGCGCGCCACGCCGCCGACTTCGATGCGCTCGCCATACGGCGGGTTGAGCACGATCACGCCGCCCTCGGCCGGCGGCATGCGCTGCAATGCATCGCCGCCACGGAACTCGATCGCATCCGCCACCCCGGCGCGCTCCGCATTCCGCTCGGCGAAGTCGACCATCCGGTGCGACACATCGCTGCCGAACACCGTCACGGCGCCCGCTGCATCCGGCGCGGCCACGTCGTTCCTGACGGAACTCCACACATGCGCCTGGAACGGCAGCAGCTTCTCGAACCCGAAGCGCCGCAGCGACCCGGCCGGAATGCCGCGCGCGATCTGCGCCGCCTCGATGGCGATGGTTCCGCTGCCGCAGCACGGGTCGTACAGCGCCGCACCGGACACCGCCCCCGTCTCCGGGTTCCACCACCCGCTCGCGGCCAGCATGGCGGCGGCCAGCGTTTCCTTCAGCGGCGCGTCGCCCTTGTCCTGGCGCCAGCCGCGCTTGAACAGGGGCTCGCCGCTGGTGTCGATGTAGAGCGTGCAGGCATCGGTGGTGAGGTGGGCGAACACGCGCACGTCGGGCCACTGGGTCTCGATGCTCGGGCGCACGCCGTTCGCCTTGGCGCGGAAGCGGTCGGCGATCGCGTCCTTGATGCGCAGCGTCGCGAAGTTCAGGCTCTGGAGCGGACTGTGCTGCGCCGTGGTCTCGATCTTGAAGGTCTGCTTGGGCGTGAACCAGATCTCCCAGGCCACGCCGCTGGCGATGCCGTAGAGGTCGTTCTCGTTGCGGTACGGCGCATGGGCCAGTTCGACCAGCACGCGCTGCGCCAGGCGGCTGTGCAGGTTGAGCAGCATCGCGTCGCGCCAGCCGGCACGCACGCGCACGCCGCCGCGCAGGGTGAGCAGGTCTTCGCCGACGCGGCCGGTCAGCGCATGGACCTCCTGCGCCAGGAAGTCTTCCACGCCGGCGGCGCAGGGCAGGAATAGGGATAGATCGTTCACGCTGCCATTGTCGCCCCCGGCGCAAGTCAGACAGAAGGTGTAGCGCGCATGGGGGCCCGGGTGGGGGTGCGGGGCTCCTCTATAGTCTTTGCTTTCTCCCCATGAGTTCCACGTCCGCGCCCGACAACGCCGCGCCGCCGGCTTCACGCTTCGCCGTGCAGTGCGAGGTGCTGCGCCTGAGCGCGCAACCCACCGGTCCGGCGCTGGTCGTGCAGTTCCTGCTGGACTGCGGCGTGGCCATGCTGTTCGCCTGGCAATACGCATTCACGCCCGCGATGATGTGGCTGGCGCTGGTCGGCTTCACGACGGCGGTGCGTGGCTTCTTCCCGCAGCATCCGCCGACCCCGCTCACGCCGGAGAACCTGCCGGGCGCGCTGCGGGTCCACACCTGGCGCATCGCGATGCACGAGGCCGCGCACGGTGCCGCCGGCGTGCTGCTGTTCAACCCCAGGGAGCCGGTGGAGCAACTGTTGCTCGCCACCGTCATCATGGCCATGACGCTGTCGTCGGCGTTCTCGGTGTCGTACTACACGCCGGCGATGCGGCTGGCCATCACGCTGCTGCTGGCGCCCCTCATCGCGATGGGGCTGATCTTCGGCTCCCCGGTGATGCGCACGGCGTCATTGCTCGGCGTGGGCCTGATGGTGATGGTGTGGAAGCTGGTCACCGACCGCTCGCGCCACCTGGAAGAAAACATCATGCGGCGCCATGAGGAGAGCACGCTGCGCGAGCAGGCCCAGACCGGGCTGCGCGAATCGGAGCATGCGCAGGCCGAGCGGCTGCGCTTCTTCTCCGCCGCCAACCATGACCTGCGCCAGCCGGTAATGGCAATCGGCCTGCAGGCCGAAGTGCTGCGCCAGCAACTCGAGACCGACACGCCCAAGCACGTCGTGGCGCAGACCGTGATCGCGCTGTCGCAGGCGCAGCAGGCACTGGAGGGACTGACCAACCAGCTCCTCGAGATCGGCCGCATCGAGGCCGCGGCCGACCCGCTCAAGCCCGGCCCGATCGCACTCGGCCCGATGCTGCGCGAACTGGCCCGCCACTCCACGCGCGTGCGGGTGCGCTGCCCCGCCAGCGCGCTGGCCTGGACCGACGCCGTGGCGCTGCGCCGCGTGCTCGGCAACCTGACCGACAACGCCCTCAAGTTCGCGCCGCAGGGCCGCGTGCTGCTGGCGGTGCGGCGCGGCCGCACCCCTGCGACGTGGCGCGTCGAGGTGCGCGACAACGGCATCGGGATCGCGCCGGAGATGCAGCAGCGCGTGTTCGGCGACTTCGAGCAGATCGGCAACGTGGAGCGCAACCTGCAGCGCGGGCACGGGCTGGGCCTGGCCATCGTGCGCCGGCTGGCCGATCGGCTGGGCTTCGTGGTCACGCTGCGCTCGGCGCCGGGGCGTGGATCGGTTTTCGGGTTCGAATTGGAAGCGGCGCCGGCCGACCTGGTGCTGCCAGAGGCCATCGGCACCGAAACCAACGCCGCCCACATGCTGCCGCTGCGCCCCGGCATGGCGGTACTGGTGGTGGAAGACAACACCGTCGTGGCCGACAGCATCGCGGCGCTGCTGCGCCACTGGAAAGCCGAGCCGCGCGTGTATGCCAATGCGTCGGAGGCGCTGGCGCTGGCGGACCTGGACGCGATCGACGTGGCCCTGTGCGACATCCGGCTGCCAGGGGACCTGGACGGGGTGGCACTGGCGGACCTGCTGCAGACCCAGCGGCCGGATCTGACGATTGCGCTGGTGTCGGCGGATATCGAGCCGGTGACGCAGCGGTTGGCGCGGCAGCGGGGGTGGCATGCGTTGCGCAAGCCGGTGCAGGCGGGGGAACTGCGGGCGGTGCTGGCGGCTGCGCAGGCTTGAGGGGCTACTGCGGCTTGGCGTAGGTCATGCCGTCGGCCAAGCTCGATGGGAGCGTCGGATTTTGTCCTTCATGCGCCACATCCTTCGGAAGGAGCACGGAACTGTCTTCCAGGAAGGACATTTCCGGCTTCCGCTAGATTCGGAAAGCCGGAGCAAGCCGCATTGCCAGGCAGGAACTCCAGGGAGCAGACATCGTGTCGGGAACCACAACCGCGAAGCCGACGAACACATCGCCCTGCGACATGTCGGAGCATCTGCGGGCGCCGGATGATTTGGCGGCCTGTCTCGACGCGCGGCTCGAAGAGGCGCCCGACGATGCCGCCGGGAGCGGCCAGGCGCCTGCAAACACCGCTCGCGCAGAGGGCGTCGGCACCGCGGTGGAGGCAGACGAGCGAGTGAAGCTGGGCTCCTTGCTGGCCGACATGGGTCGCGAGCTTGGCGGAATCGACCTCGACATCACCCGAGACAAGGTTCCTCCGGTGCCTTTGGGACTCGAATGATCCCGCCCGGGACCGATCAGGCCACGCGGGCCATGGCCTTCCGCTCCATGTGCACCCAGTCGACCACCTCGCCCTCAGGCCGGTAGCCCTGCACCATCTGCTGCAGCAGCTTGCGGATCATCGGCACGTCGTTCACGTCGAGTGCGCTTGAAAGCGCCTTCAGCCGGTCGTCCAGAACGCCCCACTTCAGAAAGTCTTCATGGGCTTTCATGATGCGCGGGTGGTTCGTCGGCAGGGGGTTGTCGCCGATCAGCAGCTCCTCGTAGAGCTTCTCGCCGGGGCGCAGTCCGGTGATGCGGATGGCGATGTCACCGTCGGGGCTGTTCGCATCGTTCACCGTCAGGCCCGACAGCTCGATCATGCGGCGCGCCAGGTCGACGATCTTCACAGGCTCGCCCATGTCGAGCACGAACACGTCGCCGCCATGGGCCATCGCGCCGGCCTGGATCACCAGCTGGGCCGCTTCGGGAATCGTCATGAAGTAGCGCGTGATGCCCGCGTGGGTCAGCGTGATCGGGCCGCCCTCGGCGATCTGCCTGCGGAACAGCGGCACCACCGAGCCCGACGAGCCCAGCACGTTGCCGAAGCGCACCATGCAGAACCGCGTGGCGCCTGGCCCGGGAGACGAGCGCTCGGCCAGCGCCTGCAACACCATCTCGGCCACGCGCTTGCTCGTGCCCATGACGTTGGTCGGCCGCACGGCCTTGTCGGTGCTCACCAGCACGAAATCGCTCACGCCGTATTCGATGGCCATGCGCGCGGTGACAAGTGTGCCGAACACGTTGTTCTTCACGCCCTCGGCCGCGTTGTGCTCCACCAGCGGCACATGCTTGTAGGCCGCGGCGTGATACACGGTGTGCGGGCGCCAGGTGCGCATGATCTCGCGCATGCGCATCTCTTCGCGCACCGATGCCAGCAGCGGCACCACGCGAATCGGCGCACCTTCCTTGCCGGCGAGTTGCTGCTGCAGTTCGCCATGGATGGTGTAGAGCGCAAACTCGCTGCGTTCCACCAGCAGCAGAACGTCGGGCGAGGCCTTGACGATCTGGCGGCACAGCTCGCTGCCGATCGATCCGCCCGCACCCGTTACCAGCACGACCTTGCCGCGAATGTTCTTGCCCAGCAGGAAGGGGTTCGGCGGCACCGGATCGCGGCCCAGCAGGTCGTCGATCTCCAGCTCGCGCAGGTCGCTTGTCTGCACGCGGCCTTGCGCCAGGTCAGAAAGGCCCGGCAGCGTTCGCACCGCCACCTTGGCGTCGAGGACTGCAGCCAGGATCTCGTTGCGACGCTTGCGCGGCGCGGAAGGCACGGCCAGCAGGACCGTGGTCACCTTGAGCGCCTGCGCGCGCTCGCTCAGCGCGTTGGGGCTGTAGACCGGCAGGCCACGAACCGTGCCGCCGTGCAGGCGCCGGTCGTCGTCGAGGAAGCCGACGATGTTCATGTCGGGGTTCTGCGCCAACGCAGAAGCCAATTGCTGGCCTGCGGAGCCGGCGCCATAGATGAGCGCAGCCGGAAGCGACTTGCGCGAAATCTGGCTTTGGTAAGCGTTGCCAAGCCAGAAACGCGCAAGCGCGCGCGATGCGGCGATGGCGACCAGCAGCAGCGGCGGCTGGATCAACCCGACAGTGCGCGGAACGCCCGCGACACCCACCACGGCAAACGCCACGCCGTAAAGAAGGCCATAGATCAGCAAGGCATGCCACAGGGCGGCCATCGCCGCACTGCCACCGTAGCGGAAGATGGCGCGGTACAGCCCGAAGGTCACGAACAGCGGCACGGCCAGCACCAGCGAGCCTGCGACGGCCCACCAATACGCGCCCGACAGGGTCACCCAGCTGTCGAGCCGCAGCGACAGTGCCATCCACACCGTGAGCACGCACAGCGCCGCGTCCGCGACCAGCGCGACGAAACGCTTGGCCACGCGCGGCATGGCCAGCACATGCCCGCTGGACTTGTGCAGCGGAAGCAAAGTCAGCGCGGGGCCGACCAGGCAAGCCGATGCGATGCCCAGGCTGTCCGCGAACAGGTCGCCCCACTCTGCCATGCGCGTCGGCGTGAACGACTGCAGTACCTCGATCAGCCCGCCATAAAGGAACAGGCCGACCGCAACTGCGGCCAGGCGACGGCTGTACGCGGTACGTCCGAGCAGCGCCAGCACCGCGAAGGCGAGCATGTGATTGGACTTGTCCCACCCGGTGGTGGGAATCTCGGGCGGCACCGTCGGTACCAACGCCAGCACCAGGACCACCAGGCAGGTTGCCCAGAACGCCCAGCGCTTGAACTTTTCTCTAGCGGCTCCTGCGGTCATCGAGGAGCTCCGAACTCAGGAAGGGATAGGGGGTTTTGTTGTTTTTCGAGCTCGTGGCCGGTGAACACGGCCAAGCTCACAGTGACTGAATACATACTGACCGTTAACACTCAAACACAAACTAACCTCGAATCATACGAGGGATAACAAAAGTTAACTGTTACAAACTACGGGTTTCTCCCCTGCTTTGTGGAGGACCGTCTGAATGGCGCGACAGGTCTTGTCGATCTCCGCCTCGGTCAGCGTGGGATGCACCAGGAACATGAGGCTTTCTTCGCCCAGGCGACGCGCGACCTCCAGGCGCTGTGGGGGTCGCCAACCGGTGTCGTCGAAGGCTTTCTCGAGGTAGACCTCGGAGCACGAACCCTGATAGCACGGAACGCCCAGCGCGTTGATGGCCTCGACGATGCGGTCGCGACTCCAGCCCTCCGCCAGACGCTCGGGCCGCACGTAGACGTAGCACTTGTAGTGGGCATGCGCACTCTGCGAGGCGGCATGCAAATGAAAGTCGGGCACGCGGAGGGCGGGATGGGAGCGACAGGCCGCCCAGATCGCCTCGGCGTTCCTCGTTCGCTTGGCCGTCCAGTCGGCCATGCGCTGCAACTGGATACGGCCGATGACCGCTTGCATCTCCAGCATGCGCCAGTTGGTGCCAAAGCTCTCATGAACCCAGCGGAAGCCCGGTGGATGCTCTCGCTCGTGTACCGCTTCCCAACTCTTGCCATGGTCCTTGAACGACCACATGGCGGACCACAGCGCGCGGTCGTTGGTCGTGACCATGCCGCCCTCGCCGCCCGTCGTCATGATCTTGTCTTGGCAGAAGCTCCAGGCGCCGACGTGGCCGATCGAGCCGACGCTGCGACCGTCGTAGACGGCACCGTGCGCTTGCGCGCAGTCTTCGATGACTTTGAAGTTGTGCGCACCAGCCAGCGACATGATCCCGTCCATATCACAAGGCCAGCCCGCGAGGTGAACGCAGATCACGGCCTTGGTGCGCGGAGTGAGCACGCGGGCGATGCCGGCGGGGGAGATGTTGCCGCTGACTTCGTCGACATCTGCAAATACAGGAGTCGAGCCAGCGTTAACGACACAGGAAATGCTGGCAATAAACGTGCGGGGCGTGACGATGACCTCATCGCCGGGGCCGATGCCCATCGCCTTAAGCGCTACGTCGAGGGCGAGAGTGCCATTGGAAAGTGCGACTGCGAACTCTGTTCCCGCCCAATTGGCGAACTCCTTTTCAAAGGCCCGGCACTCCGACCCTGTCCAGTAGTTGACTTTGTTGGAAAGCAGGACTTGGTTAACGGCGGTTGATTCTTCAAGCGAGAAGCTAGGCCATGACGAGAACGATGTATTCAGCATAATTTAGAAGCCAAGCAGGTCAAGCAATCGACCCAGAGATTGGGCAAGTATTCTTCAGGCAGCCCTTCGCAGCCTTGGGAGTGGATATTTCTATTCGTTCCCCGCAACCCAATGGTCTTCCAACCCAACGCGTTAGGGGCAACGAAGTCTTTTTTTGGATTGTCTCCGACGTACACATAGCTACGCGCGGGGAAGTCTTTCATGATTTGCAGGAAACGCAATTGCCCCGGCTTTTCCGAACCATACTCTTCTGAAATGTAGACCGGCAAGTGATTCAACTTCAGCGCCCTGATTTTTTGTCGCTGGCTGAGCGATCGGCCATCAGTCAGGATGGCAACCGTCCTACATCGTTTTTCAAAAAAAGCAAGCACCTCAATAATCTCTTCATCGAGTCTGATCGATGGTACATGAAGCCTATAAATCCAAAGCAAAGAATCCTTGATCGATAAAGGAAGCCCAGCCAATTCACAAATAATGGCCAATGGATCTTTGGCATTTTGCGCACTACGAATCAACTGACGATTGATCACTCTTTCATAAACGCGTTCGACCCAATCGCACACCTCTTGCAATCCAGACCACCGGTAATCAACTTCCTTGTAAAGTGTGTCATCCAGATCAAAGACCAGCACCGTTTGAGAGATGTCAAGCACCGCGCACCAATATCTTTGCGTCGTACCGCAACATCATTAGGTCTTGCTCCCACTTGTCAAAGAAGCGGACATCTCTATCGAGCAGATACTCGTCAATCAGCCAGCCGGGATAGTTTGCGCCTGCGCTGTATGAAAGCGGGTAGCCTCCTCCGAAACGTGGATTAATTTCTAGTGCTGCGAACCTCCGGGTTTTTTCATTGGCGAAAATTTGAAGCGTTATGCACCCTCGCGCGCCTTGCAATTTGCGCATACGCGGCAAAAGATAGTCGTAAACATAATTACGCCTGGTAATGCCTTTACTTATCTCCCCTCCGCGAACTTCGATTCTTTCCCGCGGAACGAAGCAAGCCAATTCGCCGTATTTGGTGTAGTAAGCATCAATCGTGAATTCAGTGTGCGAATCATCAATCAACTCCATATACATCAATTTTGGGTCAGACTGCATTGCCGCTGTGATCGCATTCGGCTCTCGGACGGCAACTGCACCAACGCTACAACTACCGTCGTAGGGTTTGGCAAAACACGGGAAAGTTAGTGCGCCATTGCTGTAGATCTTTGGCGAGTCTATTTTTATGTCTGAGAACAACTTCGCGGTAAGTCGCTTGTCGCGACATTTTTCAACGAGCGTTTGGTCTGAGACAACAAGATGCACGCCCCGTGAAAGAAATTTTTCGCGATTGCAGGCGAGCAGCAAAAGTTCTGTGTCGATCGTAGACACGATCAGTCCAACAGAATTCACCTCGCACGCATCAAGCAGGAAATCGATATACGTCGGATCGCTCACTCGAGGCGCTTTTAATGCGATGTCCGCGACTTGGCAGGCAGCCGAGCGATTTGGATACAAATCGGTCGCAAGCACCTTCGCCGCTGAGATCCGAGAGCCGAGTTCAATTTTGAAGGCGTTCACCAATTCAACCCGTCGGCCAGCCGACAAAACCAATACGTTTTTCATAGTTTAGCCAGGAAGAATTGAAAAATAGTTATTCAGGCGCGCCTCGAGAACTTCAATGCGGGCGTTTAATTCAACGCACATACGTCGCAACTGATTGACTTCGGAATCTACGTAGTAGCCGAGCCTCATTCCGACCTTTGGCAGCCAGGGCCCGGCGGCAGACCAATGCTCGACCCACAAGCAGGTGTCGCCGCACTGGATCAAGAAGGCACGATCCTCCTTGATCTCCAGAATTCTTCCGGGGACGCCGACGTGCCGGCACATAGCATCAACCTTGGTGCTCCAAATACGAATGATCTCGTCTTCCTGATACGTGAACGCACCCGGATGCGGCCGACCGGCAGCCTTCACAAGGCGATCAACAACAGTCGCTGAAACCTGCCAGTTGATGACACCGTCCTCGGGCTTTCTCATTCCGTAGAAGGTGGCTGCCTCGTGCGCTTGCTCCACACCATTCAGACCCAGAGCAATGGAAGGAAGCCATGTGTCCAACGCACACCGCTCGGCATTCAGAATCTTCTGCTCAACTGAGGCAGCGGAGTCACTCGCGTCGACGTCAAATGGTTGCTGGACGAATATCTCCCCGTCATCAGCACCTTCCTGCAGCCGAAAGAAAGTTGCGGCTCCGCTTTCGCATCGCAATGTCAGCCAGGCAATTGGCGCGCGTCCGCGACCGCGCGGCAACGCAGTGGGGTGAAAACCAACGCATCCCAATCGCGGAATTTGTAGGATCTCCCTGGAAATCAGCTGCGACAGCCCCACGACAAATATCAAGTCAGGCGCTAGCTCTTTGAGCTCGCTTGTATGTTCGTTGATCTTCAAGAACTGTCGGAATTCGTACCCGAGCTGCTTGGCTGGAGCTTCGAGATCACACCAGCCGCTGACATTCACGGTAGTGTTTGGTCTATACCCAAAAACCGTAACACCTTCAAAACCGTGCTCGTACAACTTCTCAACCGCGACCCGCGAGCTTTCTACTCCTCCGATTACTACGATTTTCACTCTGCCACTCCAAACCGCTCTTCCCCGATCAGCACTACAGCGATCGTTTTCAGAATAATTAAGCAATCAAGCGGCATCGATGCTTTCGCCGCGTATTCCACGTCATATTTCCAACGGTGTTCCCAGGAGATCGCGGTGTTTCCGTTGATCTGTGCCAGCCCCGTCATTCCCGGCCTGACGTCGAAACGTGTCTTTGCCCAATCGGGCATGGATTCGTAAGTACGAACCAGGCAAGGGCGCGGGCCGACTAAGCTCATGTCACCGACGAGGACATTCAAAACCTGCGGGAGTTCGTCGATCTTCAGGCGCCGCAAGATGCCTCCGACGCGAGTGACGTCGACATCGCCCGGTCGGATTTGTCGGTCGCGACTGTTGTTGCCCACCGTCATTGTTCGCAGCTTGTAGATGCTGAACCTTCGACCGTGCAGTCCAACGCGCTCCTGTAGAAAAAAGACGGGTCCGCTCGACGTCAATTTGATGGCGAGTGCGCTCGCGACTACCAAGGGAAACATGAGTGCAACGACGATCAGCGAAGCAAGGAGATCGAAGATTCGCTTGAAAATTTGATACATCATCTGACGTACTCGCCAAGCAACACGAATCCTTCTGCAGCCATGCAGCCGATGTGCGTGCCACGCAAGTGGGCCAGCGAGCGAATCGCGGCGGTCGATCTGGGCATGTTTTCGGGTTGTAACTGGCTCTGGTATGCCTGCATCGCCTCGATCTTTTTGTCGATGGTTTCGGAAATGTTCACGAAGACATTCGGCTGGAACGCCGGCGCCATATAGGGCGGGGCGAGGTTGGTCTCGGACAGAGTTTCGTACGCCAAGACTCTTGCAATGGACTGGCCCGTCACGGTGTACGGCCGCGCCACCACGGAGGCCGCATACGAAATCGCACCGTGATCCTTGTGAAGATCAAAGCCGAAAGGTACGTACAGTTCGCTCGGCCTAACCTGCGCCACGATTTCCTGGATGACGGAATTGATCTTCCACGCGGGCAATGAATCGAGACAGGCGGCCGGGAGTTCGCGGAAAATCAATTCATCGACACCTAGGATCGCGCACGCTGCCTTGCACTCTGCCCGAACCAACTCCCAACGCTCAGCAGGCCAAAGGGGGTGCGGATCTTCTCCGTGCCCTGTCACGACGGCGACGACCACGCGACGATTTTCCGCAACCAGCCGGGCAATCGTTCCGCCCATCCCAAGTACTTCGTCGTCTGCGTGTGGCGCAAGTACCAACGCTGTATAACTCAATTCATCACCTTTACCACTTTATTAACTGTGCAATCAAGAGATTTGTGACGCAGTCGGAGGTCTTTGCGTGACTCGCCTAAAGGCCTCTCCAAACTTACCAACTGAAATTTGCATCGCCAGCCGCTCGATGTAGTAGCGGCGCGCCCGCTCGCCCATAGCGCCAAGTTCATCGGCGTTGAGTTTGGCAAGTGCGCGAGCGGCATTTGCCAATGCATCTGGACTCTCGGATTCCGCTACAACGCCGGCCCCGGAGTTCTCGATCAGGACCGCCGCGTCCCCGTCGACCGCCATTAAGATTGGCTTCCCAACGGCCATGTAGGCTTGTGTCTTTGACGGGATAGTGATTGCGAACAGGGGGTCCTTGCGCAAATGCACAAGAAGCGCATCGGCTGCATTCAAGATCGTGCCGACCTCTGCCATGGGAACAGCGGGCAGAAATACGACATTGCCGAGCTGTTTGTTCGCTGCAGTCTGTTTCAGGTGAACAAGCTCAACGCCAGCACCTAGCAGCACAAAGCTCACGTTTGAAGCTTCATTCTGTAGCGTTGCTGCGGCATCAAGGACGGCCGCGAGTGCTTGTGCCTTTCCCATATTTCCAGCAAATACGATCCGAAATCGATCGGGGCCGGGAAATGCGGCAGGCAGTGCGCCTACTGGGGCCGACAAAGCGGCTTCGTCGGCCCAGTTGTAGATCACTTCGATCTTGTCTTCAGGCACTCCGCGCATCACAAGTAGGCGCTTGAATCCCGGCGACAACACAGCGATTCGATCGACTCTGCGATAAACCCATTGGCAGACCGAAGCAACCACCGACAACACTCGCTCATTGTTGAGCATGCCAGTAGCGCGGAGCGTGTCGGGCCACATGTCCTGAATGTCATATACGACTGGGATCCGGCGAAATAGGCGGATCAAGCTTGCGGTGATTCCCACCGTCAATGGCGGGTGATAGGCATAGATCACATCTGCACGCCGAGCGAACAGCAGACAGTACACAAGCGCTGAAGCGGCGAAGCTCAGATAGTTGAAAACTCGCTTGATTGCCGACTGGTCATGATTTGGAAACAGCGGCACTCGTGTCACCTGCACGCCGTCGATCACTTCGCGCTGCAACAGCTTGACGCGATATCCCGGGTACACCTTGCCTCCCGGATAGTTCGGAAAACCTGTAACCACCTCGACGTCGAACCCTTGGCGCACCAACTCGCGCGCAAACACGAGTCCCTTGAACGTCGGCTCAGGATCAAACCACTGCGTGAGCAGCAAAACGCGAACCGTCATGCTTCAGAACTTTTTCCAGACGACGCGATTCACGTAGTCGGTGTAGCTGTGCAGGATCCGCACTACCTTATCGGACACGTTAGGCATGCTGTAGTCCGCAACTTGCCGCAACAAGCGCGTCACGCCTCGCGGCTGAACGTCCAGAATCGCAAGCCCTTGCATGACACGGAGGACCTCCAGGCCGACCATCATCACCGCGGCCTCTTCCATGCCTTCAGGGCGCTCATGCGCCTCGCGCAGATTGACCGCAGGGAAGTTCATGATCGACGACTCTTCGTTGATCGTTCCACTGTCTGATAGCACGGCCTTGGCCGAGACTTGCAGCTTGTTGTAGTCGGTAAAGCCCAGCGGCTTGAGTAAGCGAACATTGCGGTGGAACTCCGCCCGCATTGCTTCGACGCGCTTCTGCGTGCGCGGATGCGTCGAGACGATCACTGGCATTTCATAATGCTCAGCAACTGCGTTGAGTACGTCCACCAGTTTGCCGAAGTTGACATCCGAATCGATGTTCTCTTCTCGATGAGCGCTTACTAGGAAGAACTCGTGCTGAGTCAGCTCTAGCCGGGTTAAGACAGACGAATCCTTGATGCTAGGCGCGTAGTGCGCCAGCACTTCTGCCATTGGGCTCCCAGTCTTGATCACCATGTCTGGAGGCAAGCCCTCACGGAGCAGGTATTCACGCGCGATGTCGCTGTAGGTGAGGTTGATGTCGGCAGTGTGGTCGACGATCCGGCGATTGATCTCTTCCGGCACACGCTGGTCGAAGCAGCGGTTGCCCGCTTCCATATGGAATACCGGAATCTTTCGGCGCTTGGCAGGCAACACCGCCATGCAGCTGTTGGTGTCACCGAGAACCAGCATGGCGTCGGGAGTCTCTGTTGCCAAGGCGCCGTCCACCGCAATGATGACCTTGCCAATCGTTTCCGCCGCACTAGCACCGGCGGCGTTCAGGAAGTGATCTGGCCTTCGAATGCCTAGGTCGTCAAAGAAGATCTGATTGAGTTCGTAGTCGTAGTTCTGGCCGGTGTGAACAAGCACGTGGTCGCAGTGCTCGTCCAAACGCGCGAGCACTCGCGATAGTCGAATGATTTCTGGCCGAGTCCCGACCACGGTCATGACTTTGAGTTTTTTCATTGAACGAAGACGTCAGATTGCAGGCTTACACGGGGCAAGCGAACGTGTCGGGTCGGGCGCGGTCAAATACTTCATTGGCCCAAAGCATGACCACCATTTCGTCGAGTCCGATGTTAGTAATGTCATGCGTCCAGCCGGGCACTGTTTCAACGACCTGCGATTTCTCGCCAGAAGTGATCAATTGATGGGTTTCGCCGGTCTGCATGTGCCGGAACTTGAACAGTGCCCGACCCTTGATCACCAGAAATTTCTCTGTCTTCGTATGGTGATAGTGACCGCCGCGCGTGATGCCCGGGTGCGCTGTGAAGTACGAAAATTGGCCACTGTCCTGCGTCTTCAGCATCTCGACGAATGTCCCACGCGCATCCCCATGCTGGGGAACAACGTAAGTGAACGCCTCCGCCGGCAAATAGCTCACGTAGGTCGAATACAGAGCCCGGGCGAGACCGGTGCCAACGCGCTCGGTCAATAGCGACTCGCGACTATCCTTGAATGCCTGAATCTGAGCGGCGAGCTCGCCAACCGTGGCCGTGTATTGAGGTTGGACCATCGAATAGCGATCAGCCACGGCGCTTGCACTGGTAGCATCGAGAACTTGTACGAAATTTGCGATGACGTCGTCGACGTGAACAAGTGTCACTACGGCGTTGGCATCATTGATCTGGATTGGAAGGCCGCGCGCGATGTTGTGGCAGAACGTGGCCACGGCCGAGTTGTAATTGGGCTTGCCCCATTTACCAAAGACGTTTGGCAGCCTGAAAATATACACCGGAATGTTGTGCTCACGGGCCAGCTCCAACAAAGCGTCTTCCGCAGCCTTCTTGCTGAGACCGTATGGATTGGCGCGCTCCGCCTGAGTCGAGGACGCGAACGCGATAGGCACACGCTTGCCTGTCGTTTCTGCCACCGTGCGAACAGCGCCACACAGCGCCTGGGTAAGATCCGCATTGCCGGCGGCAAACTCACTTGGATCAAGGGGACGGTTAATGCCGGCAAGGTGGAACACGAAGTCCACATCTCGCACAATGTCCTCCAAATGACCCGCATCGTTCCGATCAAAGAGCGTGACATGCAAATCATTGCGCTCAGCAAGACGGAGTTGAAGGTTCTTTCCGATGAATCCACTTGCACCGGTGACCAGTACCTTTCGCGCCCTCATGCGGGCACAGCCTCTTCGGCTGAAGCGTAGGGCTTCATGAAGTCGAGCTTGCGCAACAACCCCTTCATGCCTGCGACATCCAGCCGAGTGGTGTTGTGTGAGTTGTAGTCCTCACCATGAGTGCCGTCGGTGATGCGCTCCTCGCCAAGATCGATGAATTTCGAATAGTTCAGGTCGCGACCGTCTGGAGGAATCCGAAAATAATCTCCCCTGTCTTCAGCACGTGCCAGTTCCTCACGGCCCAGCAACGCTTCATAAAGCTTTTCGCCATGACGTGTACCGATTTCACGGATCTCATGATCTTGCCGATTCATCAATTCTAAGATGGCTCGCGCCAACACGCCTACAGTTGCCGCAGGCGCCTTTTGAACAAACAGGTCACCGTTCTTACCGTTTTCAAAGGCGTAGAGAACCAACTCGACTGCATCTTCGAGCGTCATCATGAACCGCGTCATCGACGGATCAGTGACGGTAATTGGCTTGCCAGCAAGAATCTGTTCCACGAAGAGTGGAATCACAGAACCACGGGACGCCATCACATTGCCATAGCGAGTGCCACAGATAATCGTATTTGTGCCCTCCAGATTACGCGACGCGGCCACCATGACCTTCTCCATCAATGCCTTACTAATACCCATGGCATTGATCGGATAAACAGCTTTGTCGGTACTAAGACAAACAACTCGCTTAACCCCAGCGTTCACCGCGGCCTCAAGAACATTCTCTGTTCCCAATACATTGGTGCGGACAGCCTGCATTGGGTGAAATTCGCACGACGGCACCTGCTTCAATGCCGCAGCATGGAATACAAAGTCCACACCACGCACCGCCGCCGCGACACTATGCGGATCACGTACATCGCCGAGGTAAAATTTGAGCTTGGCATTACCATACTTTTTTCGCATATCGTCCTGCTTCTTCTCATCGCGACTGAATATCCTGATTTCAGCCAGATCAGAAGTCAGAAAACGACGCAGGACAGCATTGCCAAAAGATCCAGTACCGCCGGTAATCAAAAGTGTTTTTTTGGTGAACATAGACTACTAAGTGAAAATAAAGAATAAACGACAACAAAACGTGCAATCATGCGGCCATCGTCTCAAATAGACAAATTAGCATGTCATCTCTAGCACGATCAACGCCAAGACCCAATGTGTATGTCTCTGCACAACGTCGCATCGCCAAATAATCCGCAGCGCGCATTCCTGAAACCCTCTCAATTGCATCAGAAAACACTGAAGGATCTGCAAGCGAAAAATCCCATCCGGCACCATATTGATTCAAATTACGCCAAGGGGTCTGATCGGACACCAAAACCGGAGTGCCCGCAGCAAGCGATTCCGCGATAACGTGCCCAAAATTCTCTCCCAGCGTCGGAAAGAAAAACAGGTGATGAGAAGCCAGCATCTCTGAAACAAGGGAATATTCCAAAGGCCCACAATAATTAACGCGGACATTCGGCGGCATACCGACTGACATAGAAGCACATTCCGCCATATACACCTCATCCTCGCACGGCCCATAAACATTGAATACAACATTCGCCGTGACCCTGTTCAGGACCTGCAATGCATAGTGCAGATTCTTCTTTCTTGAAATTCTTGAAATGAAGCAAATCTTTAAAGGGAGTCGATCGACATTTAGGAAAGAAATGCCACCTTCAGTTCTCTGGGGCGGCAACGACACATCGAGCGCGACTCTAATGTCGCTAGCCAAGGGACCCAGGGTCCGTCGAATATCCAGGGCTTCGAGTTCAGTACTAGCGTGCC
Organism: Variovorax sp. dw_954; assembly: GCF_018449755.1. Lineage (NCBI taxonomy): Bacteria > Pseudomonadati > Pseudomonadota > Betaproteobacteria > Burkholderiales > Comamonadaceae > Variovorax > Variovorax sp. dw_954. Next base: position 35,357 of record NZ_JAAVVD010000010.1, read on the forward strand.
ATACAATATTTCTGTAAACCCCGCAGCGACGACAGATCCGAATAAATATATCTTTCTTCCATTTTTTCAACGTCAAAGCGCCTTCAGAGAACTCTCCTCTCGGCGCGATAACAATCCGAGTACGCCCTCGACCTCGGAGGGTCAGTAGCACGACTGGAAAGATGCTAAAACAAAACCCAAAAAAGCTATTTAAGTAGAGAACGTCAGCATCACAGCGATATACCACATCAGCGATTTCCCTAAAACGCCGAGATACGTACCGCACCCGGCTTCCGTTAACGGAAGTCCATCCGCCAGGATTTATTGATTCATAGGAAACCGAGTCTCCAACATCGCGATCCGAAGTTACCACATCAAAAACGCATTGCTCCCTAAGGAGACGTGCCAAATTCGCGACGGAACGCAGTGCCCCTCCAGCCTTATATCCTGGAAGATAATGAGAGACCAAGCAAATAACTCTACGCATTGACTCGACTCGACAAAAAACGAAACATCTGATCTATGCACGCAGCCCAACTGTGATTGGAAAGCACGTAGTTCCGCCGTTCGCGAGCTTCTAGAACGCCAACAGAGGTAAGCGATTCGCGCATCTGAAGCGAAAGATTCGACATATCGTCTGCTACAACGCACGAATGATTTTTTATCCCTTCGGGCAGCGAATTGAAATTATTAACAACAAGAGCCCCAGGAGCACAGGCGACATTAAAAAGCTTAGATGGAAAGAAATAGTCCTGATTCAGCCCGATGCTATAGCGAAAGCAGAAATTCCATCGCGCCACTTGCTGCCAACCGAGCACACTTTGCTCGTCTAGAAATCCGTGATAGACAATATGACTCGACTCCGTCGCCGCAGAAGAAACAAATTCAGCCAAGCGGCCGCGGCCAAAGATGTGCAACGGATAGCCAATTTTTTGGCCCAACCATTGCTGAACTAATAGGTCCACGCCGTTGTATGACTCCAATGCCCCAGCAAAGACCCCAATCGCCTGAGACACCGGACGTTCTCCTAACATCAGGTCGTTGGCAAATTTAGTAATTCCACCTTGAAAGATAATGCACTTACTGGAGTCCAACCGAAAATCGTCAACAATTGAAGCACTAATCGGCACAATCAGGTCAAAGGTGCGGGCAAGCCAGAATGCCAAGCGCTGCGAAATAGAGCGCAACCCCCTCTTGGAGAATACTCCAACACTCAGATCGATGTGAAGATCTTGGATTATTATTGCCAGTGCGACCTTAGCCCGGATCGCTCTGTATATTAAAAGGACAAGATTTTCGAAAAAATATGAGTTGTACTGGATACAGACATCGGGTTTGGCCTTCATCAAGCGCGCGAACACCAAAAACCCGAAAACAAGATGCTTCAGTATAGGAAGATTCAAGTACCCAACAAATTCGATTTTCGACTCTCGTTGAGGCCGAGAGTAGAGTGGCCCTCGTGGCCAAACTGGCTGTGGCCTCATTGAAAGACATATTGCGTTCGACTCAACAGATCGCCGCACAATTTCCTCAAAAATCTGCCGCTGGACTTGATTCCCCGCGCCCGAACTAGCCAATGAAGTTTGCAATGCCTCTGGAGCAAAGTGGCCCAAAAATAAATTGCGATGTGTCGTTGCACGCATAATAAACAGAATGATCAATCGGACACGTACGCCATAGGGCGGGTATCGACATTGTATTGCACGGATTTAACATGCTCAGCTCCGGACTGCACTTCGTCCGAGAGAGCTTGATCTTGACCTAGCAGTCCGTAAAAGATCAAATACGTGCAAAATAGTCGATAGTCATCAATAATAGTATTGATAAAAAACGGAATAGCAAAAATAATGAAAATAACTAGCTGAGCACGACGACGCGGAAATACGTAATACAGCAGTGCTGGCGCAAGAAATAAGCCGTAGGCCAAATTCAGCCTAATGAAATCGGAGTGCGGCCTAAATTCCAACCCCTCTCGAAATAAATGATACCCCGTTCCAAAAGGCAGCAGATTTATATTGTCGAGGAAATATAAGTACTTTTCAAATCGACCGCCACCAAAATCGTCTTCGCTATCCAACCTGGCTTCGGATAGCGTTAAGAAACCCGCGATTTCCTCGCTATAAGCCATCCCGAAACCACTAAGCATTAAGATGATCAACAAAAGTATCGCCAGCTTTAGCTTAAGATTGCGATTTGAACCAAAGTAAGCAACTGCAACGGCAATTGCCCCAATATATGCGCCTCGCGATTGGGTGGAGGCTATCGCAATAAGCCCCATCGGAACACAAATGACCGCCCATTTCCAGTTTTTCTCCAGAGTCAAATATCCGGCCAAAATCATTGCGAAATAATATCCGGCAGAATTTGCATCCGCAAAAATGTACGGGAAGCGTTGATACAGATAGTTATCTTGCAGCGAAGAAGCGGCCTCGGTATAAATATTTGAGATTGCGACGGCATACAACTCACTGCGCCCGTAAAAAATAAATAGCGCACAGAGTGCAAAGATAAAAAAGAATCTCAGTAAATTCGTCAACACGCGTCGGACATTCGCGAGTCGGATGAACAAAAAGCCGTAGGCAATCGCGGACAACAATTGAAGAGCCCGTTTGACGTTGTCGACGACGTCCTCTGAGCCCGCCAAACGCGCACTTACAAGAACACTTGCGAATATTGGTAATGCAATAAACAACAGGACGCAAAGATAATTTCGTCCGATCGATTTCGTCGATAGTACTGCCAGCACGACGATCAGAGAAGCCGGAATCGAAATAAGAAAATTCAATCGAGGCAAAAACAAAAGATCAAAGACAATAAATATCCCGAGCCAGCCATTGATCTCGCCAGGCATCTGTTCTGATATTAAGATTTCTCTGGATTTTTCTTCCATGCTGACCTACTTATTCAACGAAATCCGACCCACGCTATTCAATCTGCCGCCGGAACCCAACTAGGAATTATGACGACGAGAAAGCCGCCTACGGATCGCGTTCGCGTATAAGACTATAGCTAGCTTCAGCAACTCTTTTTTCGAATCGGTTCGGATTTCATATTGAAATCGCTTGCTGCTCCTCTTGCGGGACGGTTGATTAATTTCAGCGCACGTAGTGTCATAAAGAAAAATTTCCTCCCCGGGGATCTTCATCACCACATTAAGCTCAATTGGCCTGAGCATCAGGCCAAAACTCTTTACGAGCTTAAACTTTTTGCGCTCTGCACTCAATAAATATCGCCTGCGACGAGGCCTTGTCCCATACAAGTCAATATCGATTTCTTCAGGCGAAAGGTCCAAATTATGGCTCAGATTTTCATTTTCAAAGAAGGCGTCGTAACGGACCGAATCACTTAATTTTGCAGGAAAGACGTAAGCCCTTCTGGAGCGAACAGGGAGTGAAACTTGATAGGTGGTCGAATTCGCCCGGGAATGCTCCCCGATCTCAGAGAAATTGGTGCTTAGCGACTGCCGGGGATACACGAAGTATTTTCCGGTATCAACCAGATATCGATTATGATATTTGAGCCATGATTTCTCGGACCATTGCGAAACAGCAGATGGAAGACAATCGCAAGACAGATCACCACCATCCATTTGCTCAAACCATTGCATGAAATCTGCCCAAGCGACGCGATTCCAAATTTGCCCCCACGAAGAAGCGATCTTGAGAAGATAGGCATCGTATTCATCCTCAATGGGCTGAAAGGGGCGATTGGCGTATTGATTCCATTGGTATGAATATAGTGAAATCCCCGCTACGCCGTCAAAGTCTGTAAAACTGGCGATCGCCTGCTTTGCAAATCCATAGAAACCGGGCGAAACGTAAAGATCGTCTTCCAATACGCAAATGTTCTCGTATGTTCTAGTCAATTCGCCGCACTTTAGAACATGCCGCTTCAGCCCTATTCGCTCCTTATGATTTATCACCTGCTTCGTTCCATGCGGCCAGTCAACGGCGGCGGCGTAATTCGACAATACGTCGGATTCACTTTTATCCAAACTTATGATCAGATCGACCTTGTCTCCCATATAGTCAGCGCGAAGCAATGAGCCAATTAGCCGCTCCAGGCAATTCAGTCGATTAAACCCGATGACAACGATGCCAAAGTTTTTCATGTCGTTATTTTCGATTCGGGTAGAATTTTTCGCACTGCCAACTGAATTACGTCAATCCACATCATGGATCTCATTTGCAATTTAAATATTTTTCTTGTCTTTTTATTTATCGCATTGCAAAGGACGCTTGCCACTGCTTGAGCAACCACGGTTGCAAAGGCCGCCCCGATTGCACCGAATTTCGGAATCATGAAAATGTTGAGCCCCACATTTATTAGAGCTCCCGCAAGCGTTCTATAAAACGTAAATCGCTGGAGCCCTTCAACCACAAACCAACGCCCACTGCCCACGCCGAGATAGACAAATATTCCCGCCCAAACGTTTAATGTCAGTATTCGCGCGGCGTCAGCGAACTCTTGTCCATACAAAATATTCACAATTTTTGAAGATGTGAGACTCACGGTGATCGCAATTAATAGCGAAATTACTGAGAATGAGGAAAATAAATTCGCGATTCTCTTGTAGTACATCTCTTCGCTCATTTTCTTCCCCGCAATAATCATCGGGTATGCAGACGCTGCAAGCGCTGTCGGAATAAAATAAAAAATCTCGCTTATTCTTACTGCGGCCGAGTAGGTCCCCAACGCCTTTTCGCCCAGCATTTCACCGATCATGATTTGATCAATACGCATGTACAGCATCGCAGCAAGGCTGGATATTGCAAGGGGCCAGCTATCCTTCAACAAAGCCATTGCTCGCTGCTTCTCATAGCGCCATGTACTTATTTTTTGTTCTTTTTTGTGATATACATAGAAAAGAAAGATACTGATGACGACGCTTTCAAATAGAGAGAGCCAAGCGAAGGCCATCAGTCCGGCACCGCCAATTATCAAAATCACCTTGGCCAGAGACACCAGCAGAAATGCGCAATTTTCTATCCAAATTGAATATTTTGATTGGGTGGTGGCCTCATACCAGTATTTGACTGCCTCCGATACTTTAGACAACATTACTGCACCCAAAATTGCGACCATAAGTTGCATGACAGTGTCCGCCGGACGCAGGTACCGGATCGCGAGTACGGTGACAGAAAGCGCTACAGCAGCACCGATTGCCAATAGAACCGTTGTTGTCCCCAGGGTCGCTTCTCTGTCGTCCGGGTGATTTATAAGATCTCTTACAACAACTGCGTTTAATCCTAGCGCGGCAATGCCTGCCGACAAAGATGTAAATGCGATCGCATAGTTCAGTAATCCGAACTGCTCAGGACCCAAGTAGCGCGCAACCCATGCACCTACGATCAATCCCACAAGCATTCGAAAGATCCGATCGCCAAAGAGCCAAGCGGCGTTAGATACTGCCTTTCGTATTTGTAGGCCTGCGGGGGAATCCTTTTTTTGGAAGGTTTGGGACATTGATTTGAATCCAGAACTGTCTCTGCGCCGATATATCTTCTGACTAAATTTTCAGGCTGTGCAGCATTGCTTAATTGATCCTAATGAGCGTTGCCGAATTAAAGACAATCAAGGCCGCTGATATGCTCACTTGGCCCCTGCGACTATTTGAATAGCTCTAATACTTGTAATTTGTATACCGATAGCCGCCGTACTTATAGCCAACGCCATAGCCATAGCGCCGCTTGCTCATGTTGAGATCGTTGAAAATGACCCCCTTGGCTTTCACACCAGTATCAAGCAATCGCTTATTTGATTCCTGCAGTTCTCCGAGCGAGGTAATTTCCGCGCGGGCGACAAGGAACACCGCACCTGCAAGCGATGCGAGGATTGCCGTGTCCGACGCCGCAAGCACGGGCGGCGTATCGATGATGACTACGTCGTATTGCTGCTCGGCTCGCCGGATCAGTTCCATCGTTGCGGGCGACATGAGCAACTCAGCCGGATTTGGCGGCAAGATGCCAGTGCTTAAGAAATCCACCCCAGGTGCCACTGCGCGATGCAGGGCGTCCTCCAGCTTCACGCCGCCGCTTACAACCTCGCTTAGCCCCTTTTCACGGCCTAGACCAAAGTACTGATTCAGGTGGCCCTTGCGCAGATCCGCGTCGATCAGCAGCACCTTCTTGTTTACGGCGCCCAGCACTGCAGCCAGGTTCACGCTGGTAAACGACTTGCCGAGGCCCGGCGTAGGCCCGGTAACCAGGATGACGTTATTGGGCGCATCCAACATCGCAAACTGCAGCGCCGTTCGGAGGCTGCGCATGCTTTCTACGGCTGGCTCCTGCGGTGCGGCAACTGCCAAAACGTGGCTGCCCGACACCTTGTTCTTCGCATCTTGCGCGAGCTTGGCCTGCGCATTGGAGTGCGGCACGCTTGCAAACACATGCAAGCCGGAGTGCTGCTCGATGTCCGCCGGATCCTTGATACCCGGGCGCAAACTATTTCGGAGAAATGCCAACGCCAACCCGCCAAGCAAGCCCAGCACTGCAGCCAGTGCAACAACCAGCGATCGTTGCGGCTTCACGGGCTTCTTGGTAACCGCGGCCACGTCCACGATGCGCACGTTGCCTACCTTGCCCTCTTTCACCAACCGCAGCTGTTGCGCGCTGTTGAGCAGGTTCACGTACAAGTCTCCGTTGACCTTCACGTCTCGCGTCAGACTCAGAAGCTCCTGCTCGATATTGGGCAGCGTCTTCACAGTGCGATTCGCCTCGTCCAGCTTTGTGTTGATGGCGCCTATCTGCGCGTCGACAGTGCGAATGCTGAAATGCTCCGGCGTGTATAGCGCAAGCAGTTCCTTGCGCTTTTGCTGGAGGGTCAGCAAGTTCACACGCAACTGCACCGTCGCCTCCAACAACGCCTTGCCTTCGGCATCCAGGTCGAAAGTGCTGTTGCGGTTGCGAAACTGGTTGAACTTGGTCTCGGATTGCTCCATCTGGTGTCGCAGTTGCGGCAAGAAGGTATCAAGGAAGCCCAAGGATTTTTCGGCTTCTGCCGCCTTTCGCTCGGTGTTCTGTCGCACGTAGAGCTTGCCAATCTCGTTGAGAACGCGAGCTGCTTCACGAGGGTCATTGCCTTCCAGCGTTGCGCGGATCACCCCTGACTGCTTTCCCTGCTCAGCGATCTTCAGGTCCTTTTGGAGGTCTTCAGTGACGCTCAGCGGAAAGTAGCGCGTGATGTAGAACTCGGCACCCGGTTTCCCAATCGCCTGAGTTACCAGCAATTTACCTTTGCTACCTTCCATCTCGTATACCAACGGCTGGCCCACGACGCCGGCGCCGACGATGTCGCCATCGGGCGAGACGAGTTCGTAGCCCTGCGCCCTCAGGCGCACCCGAAAGCGCTTGCCTTCAAGTTCATCGGGCACTTCAAACTGATCCACCTTCAGCGATTCGTTGCCACTGACGTAACCACCCATCCCAAGAATGCCCGGCCTGGAAGGCGCTTTTGAACGGCGCGCAAGCCATCGTCCAACCAGCGGCACATATTTGGGTGTGACTTCGACGTAGAGACGCAGGTTGTCCACGGCCTGCTGCACGACCAAGCGCGATCGCAGGATTTCGATCTCGCCAGTTGCCGGCGAACGAATGTCGAATATCCCGGAGGCTGACCCCAGCATGCTGCTCATCGGATCGCCCTTGCTGTCCTCCACCTGAATCATGGTGTTGGCTTCGAACACGGGCGTGGCGAGAAGGGCATAGGCAATACCGATCGCGATCGCAAATGCCGTAACGAAGGCAATAAGCCAACGGTTGTCGAGCACAACATCCAGCAGTTCAAGCAGATTGATATCGTCTCTGTTGCTGGCCGGTCTCGGCATGCCGGGCGCGTTGAGCTGAGGGGGATTCATTGACTGAAAAGTAGGTAAAACGGTTGTTCTTGCTCGGAAGCGCAGCTCAACCCAACTGGTGGATGCGCGGCACCCATGCGGCGACGCCGAGGGCTATGTCTGCAAAGGCGGCTTCGAAAGCGGCCTTCGGTTGCTTGTGTGGGTCGGCGATGTCGAGCCTCTGCAGCTCCCCAAGCCGAAACACCTTCCCGCGCACCAACGGGTACCGTTGCTCCAGCTCGGCCTTGTGCCCCTGCTCCATCACCAGGATCAAGTCGGTGTTCTGACACATCCAGCTCGCAACTTGCTGCGCGCGATGCTTCGACAGATCCAGTCCATTTGCCGCCGCCACTTCGACAGACAGCGGATCCGCCGGATCACCCACGAGCGCCCCCAAGCCTGCAGACCAGACCTTCTTCTCCGGAAACTCGCGGGCCAGCATGGCCTCGGCGATGGGGCTACGGCAGATGTTGCCGACGCACACCACAAGGATGTTCTGCATCAGCGACCCACCACCGTGTTGCCCACGCCGACCACCTGAGCGCTCGGCAGGATCATGTTGATCACGCGGCTCCAGCGCACCAGCGGCACCGGGTCCACATAGACCACGTCGCGTGCCTGGAGCTCAAAGCCCTCGGCCAGCGCGTAAGACACCGGCGTGCTGGCATCGAGGTGATAGATCTCCGGCGAGCCATCGGTCTTCGTGCGCACCACGTAGATCTGCCGGGGGTTGCCGGTCGTCGTGCTCACGCCGCCAGCCTCGCCGAGCGCCTGGTTGAGGGACAGGCGGCCATTGCGCAGCGGCTGTGCGACAGGTCGGGTCACTTCGCCCATCACATACACCTTCGCATCGTCCTGACTGAACACGCGAACGATGTCGCCGCTGCCGAGCACGATGTTGGCGGGGTTGATGCCCAGCGTCGTGAGCTGCTGCATGTTGACCAGCGTGGTGGTGCCGTTGCGCGAGATGGTCACCATCGAGCGGTCCGCATCGGGCGCAAAGCCGCCGGCGCGGTTGATGGCTTCGGGCAGCGTCATCGGGATGTCGTTGACCGCCTGCACGCCCGGCGTGCGCACCGAGCCGTCGATGTACACGCGGCCGTTGCGGAACGACTGGATGCGCACCGTCACCTTCGGCTCGTTGAAGTACTTGGCCAGTCGCTTCGTCAACTGGTCGCGCACCTGGTATTCGGTGAGGCCGCCCACCTTGAAGTCGCCCACGTAGGGAAACTGGATGAGGCCTTCGGGGCTGACGTTGTAGCCATTGCTCACGGGCGAGCCACCGATGACGTCGGTCGTGAGTGAGCCGGCCGGCATCAGCACCAGGTCGGGGTGATCCCACACCACGACGTTCAGGATGTCGCCCGGGCCGATGCGGTATTGCGAAGGCGCGGCAAACAGGCGCTTGACGTCTTCGCCCACGCCGGTGGCTTGCGCCGCGCGCTGGCGGCGGATCAGGTCGGGCGTGATGTCCATCAGCGCGCCGGCGGGCGCCGCGTCTCCGGTGGCGTCCATCGCCGTGGCCGATGCGCGCGCGTCGTTGGCGGGAAGATCGTCGAAGGCAATGCCGGGCGCGAGCGCGCAGCCGGTCACCAGCGAAGCGGCAGCGGCCAGAGCCGGCCACCGCGCGGGCGAACAAAGCGATGCGGCTCGCTTCAAGTGAGTTTTCAGCATGGAATGTGAGGAGGAGCGCATGGGCCTTGCCTGCTTATTTGCCGGCCGCGCTGCGAACGCGCGGCAGGTTGTCTTCGAAGTAGGCGAGGCCCGCTCGATCGGAGTTGAAGGTGCGGTCCAGGGCGCCGCCGCTGGGCAGCACGCCCTGGTTGGTGGTGATGTCGTTGCTGCTTTCACGGACGACGGTTTCCACGGCATAGGACCAGCGCGACACGCCCGTGACCTGGATGTGGTTCGTCGGGTTCATGTCCTTGCGCAGGGTGAGCGGGATCGAGATCTCGATGCCGGCGAACGAGCGCGACCGGGGCTCCCAGTCGAACTTGGTGCGGCGCACGTAGAGGCTCACCGCCACGTCGTGGAACCACTGTTTGACGCCCAGCTTGACGCCGCGGTCGTTGTACATGAACTGCCCCGCGCTCGCCTCGAAGTAGATGTGCGTCGGCGTGTAGGCATAGCGGTAGCTGGCCAGCAGCGCGCGCGATTCGATGGGCAGGTAACGGTCGTAGTCCGTGGTGCGGTCGAAGCGTCCGCCCTCGATGCCGAAGCGGTTGCGGCCTTCGCCCGGCTCCCAGCGCAGCTCGGCGTACACACCGCGGTAGTTGCTGTCGAAGCGGCCGGCTGCAATGTGCGCCGTGAGGGCGTTGGCGCCCCAGCGGGTGGCGGTGTCCGGGTTGGAGAACAGGCGCTCGACCGGCAGGCGCACGAGCTGGTGCACCAGCGCGCGGTCGGTGTCGTCGACGATGCGGCTCTTGTTGAACACGTTGTCGCCGCGGAAGTCCTCGGACTCTGCCAGCGGCGCGACGTGGCTGACCTCCGCATACGCGCCCTTCCACAAGGGCTGCTGCAAGGTGGCGCGAACCCCCACGGAGTAGTCGAACACGCCGTATTCCGTGCCCAGCGTGCTGCGCAGCACGGGCTGCAGCGACAGGCGCACGGTGCTCCAGCTGGGCGCGCCATTGCCCACGATCCAGGTCACGCCGTCGAACGACGCATCGAGCGCTGCCGTGCCCGGCGTGGACAGGCGCACCGCCGTGCAGCCCGGCGTTTCCAGCGCGACCCATTGCGCCAGGCAATCGGTTTGTCCGCGCGCACCGACGATGGCGAGTTGACGTTGCGTCAGCACGAGGCGGTAGGGCGCGCGTGCAGCTCCGAGCTCCCGCGCGACGACGCCCAGCGCCACGCCAAGGCCATCGGCGGTGTTGACGTTGTAGGTGGCGTTGTTGACCTTGACGGCGACAGCGCCATCGGGCAGCCGGCCGACGGCGATGTCCTCGAAGCCCTTGGCCGCCAGCGCGGTGGCGAGCTTGCCGAGTTGGTCGTCGCTGACACGGTTCGTGTCGTTGGCATCGCCCGGCGTGGGCTGCGGCGGCTGCGCGGGGATGAACTCGAGCGGACGCGATGCAGGCAGGCCGCTGGTGGAGAACTCCCGCGTGGCGGGGCGCGGTTCCGCGGGCGCCGCCAATGCGCCGGGTGCCGCAACCGGCACGGAGGCGGGCCGCTCGGTCGACACCTTGTAGAGCGGCACGGTCAGGCCGACGCCGAACCAGTTGCGTTCGGTGTGCGCATCACCCGACATCCGCGTGTTGGCGCTCAGGTGGGCAGTCCAACCCGCGGGCAGCCACTCGGTGGGCGCGTAGACGCGGGCGCCTGCATACGACGCACCATCGACGTATTCGATCTGCCCCTGCAGCCAGGAAATCGGCCGGTAGGCGACGCTTGCGAACGGCCCCTCCAGCGGCGTGGTGCCGCGATTGGGCGCGGCCTTTCCGCCGCGGTGCGCGTAGCCTAGGCTCAGGTCGAGGTTGCGCGCATCGAAGGCGGTGTACGAGAGCACGCCGTAGTACGAGCGGAAGTACGTCGCGGCGCCACCGAGGTCGGTCGCGCCGACGGCTGCATTCCAGCGTTGCGCATGGTCGAGCGGTGTGCCGGCCTTGAAATTGAAGGACAGGTCGCGTACGCCGCAGGCCTCGGTGTAGCAGTTCGTGTTGAACGTGTTCGCGGCCATGCGGCCGGAAATCTCGAGGTTGGGAAGCAGGCCGAAGCCGACGACGAAGTTGTCGCCGGTGGTGCCTTGGCGACCGGTGGTCGGCGCGCCCACCACCTGGTTTTCATAGGCGAGCCCCATCGAGCCCCAGCGCTGCAACTGGGCCGTCGGCGTGACTGACAGACCCGTGAAGCCGCCAGCGCTCATCGTCGCGCTTTGCTGTGCGAATGCACTCGGCGCGACCAGGGCGAACAGGGCCATGCCTGCGCCTACTTCGCTTACCCGTCCCATGATTTATATGAACCTGTGGTTGTGGCGCGCGCTCGTGAAGGCAAAGGGCAGTCTCTCGACTGCCCTTTGACAGAGGCCGCTCGCCAGGAGCGTCGGGGCTTAGTTGCCCGACGCGCCGGTAGAGGCGCCGGTACTGCCGGTCGCGCCGCTCGACGGCAGCGGCAGCAGGTCGCCCAAGGCCTTCACAGCCGCGAGGATCGCGGCCTTGACCGAGCCGTCGGCGTTTTCGATCAGGCTGCCGACGTTGTCCAGGCACTTGTCGAGGTCCGAACCCAGGCCGAAGATCACCGCGTCGAAGTTCTGTCCGCGAACGGCCGCGAGGATCGCGTTGACTTCGTCTTCGGTCCTGCCGTTGGCGAGGAGCAGCGCCTTGAGCGCGTCGAGCACGGCGGTGCGGAACTTGCCGGCCATTGCCACGACGCTGTCGGCAAAGGTGCCGTCCTTCTTGATCTTGGCCAGGAACTCGTCCATGGTCATCGAGGCGCCACCAGCAGCCGAGGCCGCCAGCATCGCTTCGACCAGCATGTCGGTCAGGGGCGTGAAATTGGCCACCGAGCCGGAGAACAGGACGCCGCGATAGGACAGGTTGCCCAGGGTTGCCTTGCCGACGCACGGGTAGGTCAACGCGACCTTGTTGGTCGTGAACACGCCCAGGCCGTTGGTCGAACCTGCGACCGTCGCGCCGTTTGCGCACGTCATCGAAACCGTTGCACCCACGAGCATCGCGCCGCGCGCCGCCGTGCCGGAGACCTCGGTACCCGTACCCGCGCCGTTGCCGCCACCCGTGATCGGCAGGAAGCCCCCGCCGCCCCCGCCACCGCCACCGCCGCATGCAGCGAGGGAAGCCAGCGCCACAGCGCAAGCAAAAAGTTTGATCCCGTTCGTTTTCGCGAGTTTGTTCATCAGAAATTTCAGTAGAGAGGCGCTGGAGAGAATTGCTGCTGGGGTTTGGCGTGTCGCCGCGTTGAAAAACGCGCGCCGTGGGTACTGACGACCCACTGACTACCCACGACTGCCTCGTGTGGCAGTCGTTAACTTTCATAACGAAATGTATTTTAGCAGGATAAAATTGCCGCCTGCGTTAGTGAATCTTCACAATTGTTGTGCGGAGCATGAATGTGCACAAAGGCGACAAAGCCATCAACTTGGCGTGAGTTGACAGCTTTTCAGAATTGCCGCGGATGCGCATGCAACTAGCGATGGCCGCAGCGGGTGTTGCTTTTTAGCCCGATAGCCGCACCGCGAGCAACCAGCGCGATCAACTACACCGCCATCCTCCTGCGCCCGCGCAGATCCGGCCAACTGGCGGATTTGGTCAGGAACTGTTTCGGCCGATGCCGAAATAGCTGACGCCCGCCTCGCGCATCGTCTCCGGCTCGTAGAGATTGCGCCCATCGAAGATCACCGGCGCTTTCATCACCGCCTTGAGCCGCTCAAGGTTGGGACTTCGATAGGCTTTCCACTCGGTCACGATGACCAGCGCGTCGGCACCTGCCAACGCGGCCATCGGGTCGGTCGCGTACTCGATGCGGTCGATGCACTCCGGCGCATCGGCAAAGTCCTGCGGCAGCACGCGCTGGGTCTCCTGCACCGCCACCGGGTCGTGCGCCACGATGCGCGCGCCGGCGCGGGCCAGCGCACCCAGCAACACGCGGCTCGGCGCCTCGCGCATGTCGTCGGTGTTGGGCTTGAAGGCCAGGCCCCACACGGCGAAGGTCTTGCCATGGAGATCATTGCCGAAGCGCTCGAATATCTTGCGCACGAGGACGTGCTTCTGCGCGTCGTTGACCGCCTCGACCGATTCCAGCACCTGCAGCCGCTGCCCGTATTCACCCGCGGAGCGCATCAGCGCCTGCACGTCCTTCGGAAAGCAACTGCCGCCGTAACCGGTGCCCGCGTACAGGAAGCTGTAGCCGATGCGCGGGTCGGAGCCGATGCCCTGGCGCACCATCTCGATGTCGGCGCCCACCTTGTCGGCCAGGTTGGCCAGCTCGTTCATGAAGCTGATGCGCGTGGCCAGCATCGCGTTGGCCGCGTACTTGGTGAACTCGGCGGACTTCACGTTCATCACGCGCATGCGCTCGTGGTTGCGGTTGAAGGGCGCGTACAGCTTGCGCATGGCGGCGAGCGCGTCTCGGCCATCGTCGTTGTCATCCACGCCCAGCACGATGCGGTCGGGGCGCATGAAATCCTCGACGGCCGCGCCTTCCTTCAGGAACTCAGGGTTGCTGACGACGGCAAAGCGCTGGTCGGCCATGCCGCGCTTCGTAAGTTCGTCGCGGATGGCCGCGCCGACTTTCTCCGCGGTGCCCACGGGCACGGTCGACTTGTCGACAATGACCTTGAAGGCGTTCATGCTGCGCCCGATGCTGCGCGCCGCGGCCAGCACATATTTCAGGTCGGCGCTGCCATCTTCGTCGGGCGGCGTGCCGACCGCGATGAACTGCACGTCGCCATGCGCCACGGCCGCCTCGACGTCGGTCGAGAAGGTCAGGCGTTTGGCGGCCACGTTCGAGTGCACGAGGTCGGCCAGGCCGGCCTCGTAGATGGGGATGCCGCCGCTGTTGAGCGTCTGGATCTTGACCGGGTCGAGGTCGAGGCAGAAAACGTGGTTGCCGAGGTCGGCCAGGCAGACGCCAGTGACGAGCCCGACATAGCCGGTGCCGATGATGGTGATGTTCATGGATGCGAAATCAAATCGACCTGCGGCAATAGGCAGCACGCCGAAGCAAGCGATGGGTTTTCAGGCACTCACCGAACTGGGTCTTGGACCAGTTCGCGGAGTTCCTATGGGCGACTTGAAACAAGTCCGGGCCGCCGGGACAAGATTGCGTGTGGTTGGAGGCGTAGCGCCCATCCGCGCAGTGACTACCGAGTTATAGCGGTCGCTAACAATTATGTCTAAATGTATTGTAGCGGCACAGCGCGTGCCGGCCCGCGCATCCCCTGTGAGCGACATGAAAGCTGCAAACGCAACCAAGCCACAACTTGACGAAAGTTAGCGACTTTTGCGGAGGCCTAAGCGGTTGCAACATTGCACTGCAACGCTGGGACGCACTACAAAGCCTTGCGTAAATTCGCCGGCGCGATCCGCAGTGCTTCGCGGTACTTCGCCACCGTCCGCCGCGCGCACTCGATCCCCTGCTCCTTGAGCATGTCCGAGATCTGGCTGTCCGACAGCGGCTTCTTGATGTTCTCGCTCGTCACGAACTGCTTGATCAGCGCCCGCACCGCCGTGCTGGACGCATTCCCGCCGGTCTCCGTACCCAGCGCCGACCCGAAGAAGTACTTGAGTTCCACCGTGCCGTAGGGCGTCGACATGTACTTCGCGGTCGTCACGCGGCTGATCGTCGACTCGTGCAGCCCGAGTTCGTCGGCAATCTCGCGCAACACCAGTGGCCGCATTGCCAGTTCGCCGTGCACGAAGAAGTTCTTCTGCCGCTCGACGATGGCGTTGCTTACGCGCAGGATCGTGTCGAATCGCTGCTGTATGTTCTTGATGAACCAGCGTGCCTCCTGCAGCCGCTGCGACAGCGCCTGGCTGCCCTCGCCCTTGTGCGCCTTCAGCGCACCGGCGTAGATGTCGTGCACGCGCAGGCGCGGCATGACGTCGGGGTTGAGCATGACGCGGAACCTGAGCGTGGCGCCGCGACCGGTGCGCGTGACGATCACGTCGGGCACGACCACGTTGCGCTCCACGTCGACGAAGCGGCGGCCCGGCTTGGGCTCCAGCCGCGCGATGAGCTGCATCGCCGCGCGCACCAGTTCCTCGTTGCTCTTGGTGAGCGTGGCCAGGCGCTTGAAGTCGCGGCGGGCCAGCAGGTCCATCGGCAATTTGCAGATGGCGATGGCGACCTTGCGCACCTGCTCCTCGTCCTCGGCTTCATCGGCACGCGCCAGCGCGCGCAACTGGATCGCCAGGCATTCGCCCAGGTCGCGCGCACCCACGCCGACCGGCTCCAGGCTCTGCAGCAGGCCCAGCGCCATCTGGAAGCGATGCACCAGTTCGTCGAACTCGTCGTTGTCGTTGCCGGCCAGGCCCGAGGCCAGCGCAGGCAGCGAGTCCTCCAGGTAGCCGTCGTCGTTGAGCGACTCGATCAGGAAACTCAGCGCGGCGCGGTCGGTCTCGTCGAGGCGCAGGCCCAGGGCCTGGCGGTGCAGGAAGGCCTGCAGCGACTCCTGGCTGCGCGCCAGCTCGGTGGCGTCGGCGCGCTCGTCGCCGCCCAGGTTGTTGGCGCGCGCGGGGGCGTCGCCGCCCCATTCGCTGTCGTCGGGCACCATGTCGACAGTGCCGTCGCCGCCCCAGTCGGGCTCGCTGTCGGAGACGCCGTCCGCGGTCGCATCGGCGGTGGCGGAATCCGCCTCGCTCGACGCGGTGGCGGAGGCAGGGCCGTCCGCGCCGTTGGCGATCGGTGGGGTGGCGAAGTCGTCGTCACGCGGCGGCGGCGCGTCGGCGGCTTCGAGGCCGAACTCCTCGCGCACAGCCTCCTCCGCGGTGCGTTCGAGGAACGGGTTGTCGTCGAGCATCTGCTCGACTTCCTGGCTCAGTTCCAGCGTCGACAGTTGCAGCAGCCGGATCGACTGCTGCAATTGGGGCGTCAGTGCCAGGTGCTGCGATACGCGCAGCGACAGGCCTTGCTTCATGCCGAAGGCCCCTACATTCTGAAATGCTCGCCGAGGTACACCCTGCGTACCTCCGCGTTGTCGACGATCTCCGAAGGCGTGCCTTGTGCCAGCACTTGCCCGTCGCTGATGATGAAAGCGTGATCGCAGATGCCCAGCGTCTCCCGCACGTTGTGATCCGTGATGAGCACGCCGATGCCGCGCCCCTTCAGGAAGCTGATGATCCGCTGGATCTCGATCACGGCGATCGGGTCGATCCCCGCGAAGGGCTCGTCCAGCAGGATGAAGCGCGGCTGCGTGGCCAGCGCCCGCGCGATTTCCACGCGCCTGCGCTCGCCGCCCGACAGTGACAGTGCCGGGGAATCGCGCAGATGTTCGACGCGCAGGTCGCTCAGGAGCTCGGTCAGGCGCTCCTCGATGCGCGCCTTGCCGAGCGGCACCCGCTTGCCGTTGGCATTGGTCTCGAATTGCAGCTCCAGCACGGCGCGCACGTTCTGCTCGACCGTGAGCTTGCGGAAGATCGAAGCTTCCTGCGGCAGGTAGCTCAGGCCCATGCGCGCGCGGCGGTGGATCGGCATGTGCGCGATCGGCTCGCCGTCGATGGTGATGTCGCCGGCATCGGCCCGGACCAGCCCGACGATCATGTAGAAGGACGTGGTCTTGCCGGCGCCGTTGGGGCCCAGCAAGCCGACCACTTCGCCCTTCTGCACGCCGAGCGACACGTCCTTGACCACCATGCGGCTGCCGTAGGACTTCTGCAGGCCGCGCGCGTCGAGGCGGCTGCCGTTGCCGGGGACCGCCGTGACGGCGCCCCCACCCGACCCGAGCAAGGGCTCGCCGCCTGTGTCGATCAGGGCGTTGTCGTTGCGCATCACGGGGGCGCTTCCCCACCGAGCGTGGTGGTGGAGCGCAGGCCGGCGCCCGGGGCCGGCGCTGGCGCCGGAGGCGCGGAACCAGCCCGGGGACTGCCCGGCAATGCATTGACCGGCGGGCGCGGCGTGAGCACGGCACGCACGCGCGCGCCCTGCGTGCCGGACGACACGGCGGCGTCCGGCGGCACGGTCGAGCCGTTGACGGTGAAGGTGTCGTTGCTCTGGTCGTAGACGATCAGCGGGCCGCTGCTTTCGTCGTTGACCTTGCTGCCGATCAGGCGGCGCATCACGGCATGGCCGATGAACTTGACGTTGTCGGCGCGGCTGTCGTACTCGATGCGGTCGGACTCGCCTTCGATCCACTCGTCGCCGCCGGGTGCATCGCGCTTCTGCTTGTAGTAGGCCAGCTTGCCGGGCGCGGCGGTGACCACGCCGTACTGGTAGCCCTCCGGGTCCTGCCGCACGTCGATGCGCGCGCCGCGGATGATGATCGTGCCCTTGGTGACGACCACCGTGCCGGTGAACACGCTGGTCTGCTTCAGGTCGTCGTAGCGCATGGCGTCCGACTCGATGTTCATCGGCTTGGCGCGGTCGGCCTTTTCAGCGTGCGCAAGCGGCGCACCCGCCACGGCCGCCACTGCGAGCAGACTCAGGGTTGCCTTGCGTAGGGATGGAAGCTGGGAGTGGTGGATGGGGCGCGTTGTCATAAAGGCACGAAACTTGCTGCGCCCATTGTATGCGGCAGGCTGACGCGGCCTTGACGAAAGGCCCAGTGTCGGAGGTCGATATTTACTGCCAGTTGACTTTTCTCAACCCTTGCGCGCTTCGACGACCAAGTAGTCGGTAATCTGCAACGCACGCTCCATGCTGCGGGCCAGTTCGCCGTCCACGTACCAGCGACCGGCCACGCCGAACGCCGGAACGCCGGTGACCTGGTAGTCGTTCTGCAGTTGCGTGGCGCGCTTGGCCTTGCCGGCGACCGAGAAGGACTTGAACATCTCGCCGAATTTCTTGGCGTCGAGTTCCGGCTGCTTGGCCACCCAGGCCAGGATCGCGTCGTCGCCCATGACCGGCTGGCGTTGGCGGTGGATGGCGTCGAAGATCTTCATCTGCATGTCGTCGACCTTGCCCATCGCCTCCAGCGCGTAGTACATGCGCTGCTTGCTTTCGACGTCGTTGCCGACGAAGGCCACCGGCACGCGCCGGAAAGCGACCTGCGGCGGCAGTTTCTTGACCCAGGCCTCGAGGTCCGGCTCGAAGGCGGCGCAGTGCGGGCAGTTGTACGAAAAGAACTCGACCACCTCGACCTTGCCGGCCGGCGAATCCACCGGCGCGGGCTTGCCGAGCTTGATGTAGTCCTTGCCAGCCGAGAACATGGGCGCCTGCGCATGCGAAGGGCTGGCCAAGGGAAGCAGCCCCAGCGAAGTGGCGGCGAGCGAAAAATCACGACGATTCATTGAACAATTTCTCCAGTGCGGCTGACAGAGCCTGCCATGCGGCGCGAAGTTCCACGCGCGCAAGCCCGGCCCATTCTCCCTGCAAGTTTCATTCAGTTTCCGACGCAGCGCGCGGAGGCCGGGGATGGCGCCTACTTCTGCACCCGCACCAGGGCGGTGTCCAGACCGCCGCTGTCGAGCCGCTCCTTCAAGCGGTCGGCGTCGTCCTTCTTGCTGTACGGGCCGGCGCGCACGCGGTAGACCGTGCGTCCGGCCTGCTCGCGTTCGGTGACCTTGGTCTCGACGCCCATCAGCGACAACTTGGCGCGTTGCGCCTCGGCATCCTCGGTGGAGCGGAACGCGCCGGCCTGCACGAAGTACATGAAGGGGTCCGCGCCGGAAGAAGGCGCCGCGGCAGCCACCTGCGTGCTGCCGCCAGTCTTCGAGCGGGCCAGGTCGCCGATCGGGTCGCTGGAGGAAGGCGGCAGGGCGTTGGCTTCGGCCGGCGTCACCGGCTTGGTGGCGGGCTTGGTGGTGGGGGCGACCACCACGGGCACCGGCGCCGTGCCCGGCGGATTGAGCGGGCCCACCGTGGCGGGCTGGGGCGCTGTCGCGGGCGCGGCGGCGACCGGTACCGGCGCGGCGGGCGGCTTGGCGCCCGCCTTTCCGGCCAGCGGGCCGTTCGGGTCCCAGTCGCGGTTCTTGCGGGCCTCGGCTTCGTCCTGCTCGGCGCCACCGCGCTGCGTCTTGGTCATGAACGGGATCGGCACCTTGGTCACATAGACCGCGATGCCCAAGGCCACCCCCAGGCCGATGACGAGCCCGATGATCAGGCCGATGACTACATTGCCGCTTTGTCGTTTTTTCATGGATGTCACATTCTCTCCGGCGCGCTGACGCCGAGCACCGCCAAGCCATTGTGCAGTACCTGCGCGCATGCGGCGACCAGCGCCAGGCGCGCGTTCTTCAGCGTTTCGTCGTCGACCAGCACGCGCTCGGCATCGTAGTAGCTGTGCAGGTTGGCAGCCAGTTCACGGAGGTAAAAAGTGACATCGTGCGGGGCGAAATCGCGGGCCGCCGCCGTGAGCATTTCCGGGTACTTGGCGAGTTGCAGCATCAGCGTCTGCGCCTGCGGAACCTGCAGCGACGACAGGTCGACGTCTTGCAGCGAACCGACGTCGCCGCCCCAGTCCCGCAGCATCTTGCAGATGCGGGCATGGGCGTACTGCACGTAGTACACCGGGTTGTCGTTGTTCTGCGCGAGGGCCAGGTCGATGTCGAAGGTGTATTCGGTGTCGGGCTTGCGGCTCAGCAGGAAGAAACGCACGGCGTCGGTGCTGGTCCACTCGATCAGGTCGCGCAACGTGACGTAGCTGCCGGCGCGCTTGCTGATCTTGACTTCCTCCCCGCTGCGCACCACGCGCACCATGGTGTGGAGCACGTAGTCGGGGTAGCCCGTTGGGATGCCCTCGCCTGCTGCCTGCAGGCCGGCGCGCACGCGTGCGATGGTGCCGTGGTGGTCGGTGCCCTGGATGTTGACGACCTTGTGGAAGCCGCGCTCCCATTTGGCGATGTGGTAGGCCACGTCGGGCACGAAGTAGGTGAAGGTGCCGTCTTGCTTCCGCATGACGCGGTCCTTGTCGTCACCGTAGTCGGTGGACTTGAGCCACAGGGCGCCGTCCTGCTCGTAGGTCTTGCCGTTGGCGACCAGGCGGTTCACCGTCGCCTCGACGCGGCCGCTGGTGTACAGGCTCGATTCCAGGTAGTAGTGGTCGAACTGCACCTGGAAGGCCTTCAGGTCCAAGTCCTGCTCGCGACGCAGGTAGGCCACGGCGAAGCCGCGGATCGAGTCGATGTCGTCCACGTCGCCGCTGGCGGTGAACTCCCGGTCGTCGGACTTGACGGTCTTCTTCGCGAGGAAGTCGGCGGCGATGTCCGCGATGTAGTCGCCGTTGTAGAAGGCCTTGCTGGCGGGGTTGTCGGGGTCGGTCGGCCAGCACGCGTCGCCGGGCTTGAATCCCTTGGCCCGCAGCTGCGTGCTGTTGGCCAGCGTCTGGATCTGCACGCCGGCGTCGTTGTAATAGAACTCGCGCCAGACCTGGTCGCCCTGCGTGGCGAGCAGGTTGCAGATGGCGTCGCCGAGCGCCGCCTGGCGGCCGTGGCCGACGTGCAGCGGACCGGTCGGGTTGGCCGAGACGAACTCGACCAGCACGCGTTCCTCATTGGCAGGCTGTTGCCCGAACGCGGCGCCATCGTGCAGCACCTCGCGCACGACCTGCTGCTTGGCAGCCGTCTTCAGGCGGATGTTGAGGAAGCCGGGGCCGGCGATCTCGACCGAGTCGACCCACCGGGCAAAGGCCGGCGTGGCCATGAGGGCGGCGCTCAGTTGCTCGGCGAGTTCGCGCGGCTTGCGCTGCAACGGCTTGGCAAGCTGCATGGCGGCGGTGCTGGCGAAGTCGCCATGCGCTGCCACCTTGGGCGATTCGAAGGCGGCCTTGGCGCTGGCGCCGGGCAGGAGGGATTCGAGCGTGCTCGCGAGTGCAGCGAGCAACTCTTGTTTGACCAATAGCATTTGTGAATTTTACCGGGGCGAATTGAGATGGCCGCGCCGGTCATCCCGCAGACGGGGTCGCCCGTTAGGATGGTCGGCCCCGGAGCGGGGCAACTGTCACAACCCACCTTGCAAGGACATACACCATCATGAAGAAGCTCCTTTCCCTGGTCGCCCTGGGCGCATGCCTCTCCTTCGGCGCGGCGCAAGCCCAAGACAAGGCCGCGGCACCCGCTGCCGCCGCGCCGGCAGCCGCCGCCGCGGGCGGCAGCTGCGACATGCAGGCCGCCGACAAGAAGCTCGCCGGCGCCGCCAAGAACAGCTTCGTCAAGAAGTGCGAGAAGGACACCAAGGCCGCCGCCACGCCCGCTTGCGCGGCCAAGGCTGTCGACAAGAACGGCAAGCCGCTGGCCGGCGCCGCCAAGAACAGCTTCATGAAGAAGTGCGAGGCGGACTCGGCGAAGGGCTGATGCCCCGCCGCTCCCAGCGCTGAACAAAGGCCCGCCGCGCGCGGGCCTTGTTGCTTGTGCGGTAAGGCGCCCTACTTCAGCACGCCGAACAGGTTGTTGAAGTCGTCGGTCCAGGCTTGCAGGCCCTCGATGGGCGTCACGGGCACACTGGCGCTGCGGATCGATTCGCGGTCGAGGCGGGCGGCGCTGCGCGAGACCAGCACCCAGTCGGTGCGGCGCAGGGCGTCGTTGTGCTCGGCCTCGTCGTGCACGAGTACCGCGTGCAGCCCCTGCGCCTTCGCGATCTCCGCGACGACCGGGGCCAATGCGAGGAAGCGGTTGGTCACGTGGAAGGCGATCACGCCGTCGGGTTTGACGTGACGCAGGTAGACCCCCATCGCTTCCTCGGTGATGAGATGAATCGGCACCGAATCGCCCGAGAAGGCATCGACGGCCAGCACGTCGAACTGCTGGGGCTCCTCGCGCTCCAGCGCCAGGCGGGCGTCGCCGAGCACGCGCTCGATCTGCGCGGGACTGTCATGCAGGAAGGTGAATTCGGTGTCGGCCAGCTCGAACACCTGCGGGTTGATCTCGTAGACGCGGAAGACGTCACCGGCGCGGCCGTAGACCGCGAGCGTGCCGGCGCCGAGCCCGATCAACCCGACGCGGCGCGGGCCCTGCGGCGCCTCCGCGATGGCCAACCCGACGCCTGAACTGGCACCGTAGTAGGTGGTCGGCTCGCGGCGCCTGGCGGGCGCGAGAAACTGCTCACCGTGCTTGATGGAACCGTGGAACAACTTGCGCACGTTGTCGGCGGGGTCGTCGCGGCGCGTGTCGATGGTGGCCAGAGAGCCGTAGAAATTGCGTGTCATCTCGCGTGCGCCGGTGCTGTCGCTGCGCACCTGCAGTGCCAGGAAGACGGCGCAGCATGCGGCCACCACCATGCCACCGGCCCAGCCAAGACGCCGGCCCCGCAGCACTGCCGCGCCAGCCAGCGCGCTGAGGATCAGGCCGAGACCCAGCTCGTAGTAGGCCGGCAGCACGTGCGGCGCGACGAGCCCGACCGCGATGCCGCCGATCGCGCCGCCCAGCGACAGCATCAGGTAGAAGCGCGTGAGGTACTGCGGCGCCGGCCGCATGCGCGCCATCTCGCCGTGGAAGAACATGCACAGCACGAACAGGCCGATCACGTAGAGCGGCAACGCGGTCTTCACGTCGGAGCCGAGGCTGTCCTGCAGGCCGAAGGCGCACAGCACCAGCATCACCGCTGTGGCCGGGAGGAAGAAGCCCCTGCGATACCACCGGTCGCTTTCGAAGCACAGCACGAAGGTCAGGAGGTAGACCGACAGCGGCAGCACCCAGAGGAAGGGAATGGCCGCCACGTTCTGGGTGATGTGGTTGGTGATGGCGAGCAGCAGCCAGGAGCCGAGGGCGGGCAGGCCGAGCCAGAGCAGGTAGTCGGCGATGCCGGGCGCCTGCGCATGTGCCGTCGGCGCAGGCACGGCCTCGGCGGCGCCTGCGGTCGGCGTCGCAGTGCCTTGCCGCGCCGCATACAGCGTCGTGCCGATGCACAGCAGCACGAATGCCGCATAGGCCCACGACCAGCCCTGCGCCTGCCTCAGCAGTGAGCTGTGGGGCTCGATCAGCACCGGGTAGCTCAGCAGCGAGGCCAGCGAAGCGAGGTTCGACAGCGAGAAGTAGCGGTACACCTGCGCGCCCCACGGCGTGCGCGAGAGCCACGATTGCACCAGCGGCCCGGTGGTCGACAGCAGGAAATAGGGCAGCCCGATGGTGCCCAGCAGCAGCCCGAGGATCCAGAGCGTCGGGTCTTCGGAGCCTGCGGGCTTCCAGCGGGCGCTGGTCACGATCGGCAGGAAAGCCAGGCTCAGCAGCAGCAGCGCAACGTGCAGCCGCGCCTGCGCCTTCACGCTGAGCCGACGCGTGACCGCATCGGAATACGCATAGCCCGCCAGCAGCACGACCTGGAAAAACACCATGCAGATCGACCACACCGCCGCCGACCCGCCGAACCACGGCAGGATCTGCTTGGCGATCAGGGGCTGGACCAGGAACAGCAGGAAGGCACTCGTGAAGATCGTGCCGGCGAACAGAAGCTTGATGTACCCAGGACTCATGAGCCCTCCTCCCATGTATGTGTTGTGCTTGTCGCGTGCGCCCGCCGGCCGCCGCAGCCTACTTGCCGTAGCCCCGCGCCAGGAACACCGCGAAGAGCGGGATGAGCGCGATCAGGTGGGCCTGGATCATCACGAGCTTGCGGGTCTTCTTCACTTCAGCCTCGGCGGGCAGCGCGCCCGTCGCTCGCAGGGTCTTGCGCCAGCGCATGTACGTGATCGTCGGGAAGGCGGAGACGATGCCGACGCTGATGAACAGCGTGAGCTTGATGTGCAGCAAGGGGTTGGTCCAGTACCAGCCCGTGCCCTTGACGCCGAGCCAGGTGCGCAGCAAGCCGGTCAGCAGCACCAGCACGGCCGCGATGCCGTAGACCATGTCGACCCGCGCCAGCCGCTCCACCACGGCGGCGTTCAGCCAGTCGATGCGGCACAGCGCCGCCTCGCTCGCGATGAAGACCACCATCGTCAGGATGGCCAGCAGATGCAGGTAGGCAAGGATGGCTTCGAGGGTCATCGCTTCATTGTGCAAGCATCGTGCCCGGCTGACTATGCGCGGCGGCCCCAGTACTCGGGCCTGCCGTACTGCTCCTTGAGGAAGTCCAGCCACAGCCGCACCCGCAGGGGCAGGTGCTTGCGCTGGGGGAACACGGCATAGACGCCGTTCGGTGGCGCGGCGAAGTCGTCGAGCAGCGGCACCAGCAGGCCCGCATCGATCTCGGCCTCGACCTCCCAGTTGCTGCGCCATGCGATGCCGTGGCCGGCCAGGCACCAGTCGTGCAGCACCTGGCCGTCGGTGCAGTCGAGCGGGCCGCTGGGACGCAGGTGGGTCACCTCGTCGCCGCCTTCCGTGCCCGGCCTCGGCGGCAGGCGGAACGCCCAGCCGCGGGTTTGCGAAGCGTCGCTCGACAGGGTCAGGCAGGCAAAGCGCACGAGGTCCGCCGGATGCCGTGGCGCGCCATGGCGGCGGATGAACTCCGGCGTGGCGACACAGCGACGGCGGTTGTCCGCGAGGCGCAGGCTCACGAGCGAGGAGTCGGGCAGGTCGCCCACGCGCACGGCGCAGTCATAGCCTTCGCCGGCCACGTCGATGACGCGGTCGCTGAGGTTCAACGAGATGCGCACTTCCGGATGCAGCGCATGGAAGCGCGGCACCAGCGGCGCGACATGGCGGCGGCCGAAGCCTGCCGGTGCCGTGACACGCAAGTGGCCGCTGGCCTTGACACCGCCGGCGCTGACGCTGGCCTCGGCATTGGCGAACTCGACCAGCAGGCGCTGGCAGTCCTCGAGGAAGGCACTGCCCTCGTGCGTGAGCGTGATGCGCCGCGTGGTGCGCACGAGCAGCTTGACGCCGAGGCGCTCCTCCAGCGCATCGATGCGCCGCCCCATGATCGCGGGCGCCACGTTCTCGGCCTTGGCGGCCGCCGTCAGGCTGCCGCGAGTGGCGACCGAGACGAAGGATTCGAGTTGCTTGAGGCGGTCCATCGCGAGGGCATTTGCGTCAGTTCATCACGGCGCATTGTCGCGAGGAAGGCACCAGCGGGTTGATCGGATCAGTCTCCCGTGGTGATGCGTTGTGACCTGAGCGCTTCGATATCGGCGTCGCTGTAGCCGACTTCCGTGAGCAGCGCGTTCGTGTGCTCGCCGAGCAACGGCGGCTGCAGGCGAATGCCGGGGCGCTCGCCGCCGATCGTGAACGGCATCAGCGGCGCCTTCGAGGTGCTGCCGTCGTTCATGCGGATCGGCGCGAGGCCGCCGGTGGCGTTGAGGTGCGGATCGTCGAACAGATCCTGCGGCTTGGTAATCGGCGCGAACGGCAGTTCGTTCTGCTCGAACACCGCGCTGAGTTCCGCGGCGCTGTGGTCGGCCAGGTGCGAGCGCAGGACCGGCATCATCCATTCGCGCGCGAGAACGCGGTCGTTGTTGGTCTTCAGGCGCGGGTCGGCCAGCATCTCCTCCAGCCCGAAGGCCTTGCAGAAGATGGCCCATTGCTTGTCGCTGACCGCAGCCAGGAAGATCTGCTCGCCATCCTTCACCGTGAAGACGTCATAGACGGCCCACGCCGAGATGCGGCTGGGCATCGGGTCGGCCGCCTTGCCGGTGGCGGCGAACTGCAGCATGTGCTGCGCGACCAGGAAGATGTTGTTCTCGAACAGCGCGGATTGCACCTCGCAGCCTTCGCCAGTCTGCTCGCGTTGCCTGAGTGCCGCCATCGCGCCGATCGCGCCGAACATGCCGCCCATGATGTCGTTGACGCTGCTGCCAGCGCGCAGCGGGTCGCCGGCGCGGCCGGTCATGTAGGCGAGCCCGCCCATCATCTGTACCACCTCGTCGAGCGCGGTGCGGTGGTCGTAGGGGCCGGGCAGGAAGCCCTTGTGGCTGACGTAGATGAGGCGCGGGTTGAGCTTCTTCAGGCGCTCGTAGTCGAGGCCCAGCTTCTTCATCGTGCCGGGCTTGAAGTTCTCGCTGACGATGTCCGCGGTGGCGATCAGGCGCAGTGCCGCCTCGATGCCTTCGGGGCGCTTGAGGTCGAGCGCGATGCTCTTCTTGTTGCGGTTGAAGGCCGGGAAGAATCCCGCGCCGGAACCAAGCAGCCGGCGCGTGTTGTCGCCTTCCACCGGCTCGACCTTGATGACTTCCGCGCCGAGGTCCCCCAGCAGCAGCCCGCAGGTCGGGCCCATGACCATGTGGGTGAATTCGATGACGCGGATGCCCGCGTAGGGCAATGGCTTGTGTGCTTCAGGCATTGGCGGTGCTCCCTTGCTGGACGAAGCCTTTGGGCAGGCCGGCCTCGGGCGTCATGCCGTAGACCGGCTCGCCGGGCAGGCCGGAGATGAGGGGCGCGCGCGCGGCGATGAGCTTGGCAAGGTCGATGCCGGTGCGCACGCCCATCGCCTCGAGCATGAAGACGAGGTCTTCGGTGACGACGTTGCCGGAGGCGCCGGGTGCGTAGGGGCAGCCGCCGAGCCCGCCGAGCGACGCGTCGAAGGTGCGCACACCTTCTTCATAGGCAGCGAGACAGTTGGCCAGGCCGAGTCCGCGCGTGTTGTGCATGTGGGCTGCGCCGGCGTGCTCGCCGAGTTCGGCGCGCAGGCGCCCGAAGAGGCGGCGCACCTGCGCCGGGTTGGCATAGCCGACGGTGTCGGAGAGGCCCGATTCGTCGGCGCCCGCGGCGATGCATTGCACCGCGAGCGCGATCACTTCGTCCTCCGGCACATCGCCTTGCAACGTGCAGCCGAAGGCCGTCGAGATGCCGGCCTCGAGCCGGACGTGCGGCGCAATGTCGCGACGCAGGTCGGCGATGGTGCGCACCTCCTCGACCATCTGCTCGCGCGTCTTGCGCACGTTGGCGAGCGAATGCGCGGCGCTGGCCGAGACCGGCATCGTGAGCTTGTGCACGCCGGCGGCCAGCGCCGCCTCGGCGCCGCGCCGGTTGGGCACCAGCGCCATCACGGTGAGGCCGGGGAGCGTGATCGCATGGCGCACCACCTCGGCCGCGTCGACCATCTGCGGCAGCAGCCGCGCGGGCACGAAGGAGGCGACCTCGATCTCGCGCACACCGGCCGCGTGGAGCGCGTCGATCCAGCGCAGCTTGTCGGCGGTCGGCATCGTGGCCTTGACCGATTGCAGGCCGTCGCGCGGACCGACCTCGCTGATCAGCACCTGGGGGGATGTCATGTCCATTTTTCTCCGCTGGCTTGACCGTTCTATCTATCAGAACTATATTCTGACAAACAGAATTAAATCGACGGGTCGGCAAGCTGTCAAGCCACGCGCCAGGAGATGCCATGCCACGCAAAGCCCAGACCGAATCAGCTTCCGACCTCAACGCCGCGCCCGGCGGTGCCGCCGCGGTCGACCGCGCGCTGAGCCTGCTGGCCGCGTTCCAGCCTGGCGACGAGGCCTTGTCGCTGGGCGACTTCGCCGCGCGCACGCAGCTCTACAAGAGCACCGTGCTGCGGCTGCTCGCCTCGCTGGAACATGCCGCGCTGGTCCGCCGGCTCAACGACGGTCGCTACGCGCTGGGCGCAGAGATTGCACGCTTGCACAGCCTCTATGCGGCCGCCTTCTCGCTCGACCAGATCGTGCCGCCCGTGCTGCGCGAGCTGGTCGCGGCCACCGGCGAGAGCGCGGCGTACCACGTGAAGCAGGGACATGGCCCCGACGCGGTGCGCGTGTGCCTCTATCGCATCGATTCACCTCATCCGATCCGCGACCACATCAAGGCCGGTGACGTGCTGCCGCTCGGGCGGGGCACTGGCGGACGCGTGCTCACGGCGTTCGACACCGAGGCAAACGCGCCGGTCGGCAAGGACAAGGCCCTCTACGCGAAGATCCGCAAGGACGGCTACTTCAGCAGCGTCGGCGACCGCCTCGCCGATGTCGCGGGCATATCCGCCCCGGTGCACGATGCGCACGGCGCGCTGGCCGCAGCGGTGACCCTCACCATGCCGGCGCACCGCTACGACCCGGCCTACATCGGGCCCGTTTTGGCCGCTGCGAAGCAGCTCAATGGCCGTGTCTGACCCTCTATTACCTGCATTCAGGTCACGAATAACGGGATTCTTCGGCGATTAATCTTTGCGTCGGTATCCAATACAGTACCGGCACGGGTTTTGCGCCCACCCATTTCATATATCCCCCCGAGGTTTCCCCATATGACCGACCGCACCACAGTCCACGGCCTCCAGGTCGCGAACGAACTCCACCAGTTCATCGAACAGCAAGTCCTGCCCGCCACCGGCGTGGACAGCGCGACCTTCTGGAAGGGCTTCGACGCGATCGTCAGCGACCTGTCGCCGAAGAACATCGCCCTGCTGGCCGAGCGCGACCGCATCCAGGCCGAGATGGACAGATGGCACAAGGCCAACCCGGGTCAGATCAAGGACATGCCGGCCTACCGCGCCTTCCTCGAGAAGATCGGCTACCTCGTGCCGTCGCCGAAGGATGTGCAGACGACCACCTCGAACGTCGATGCCGAACTCGCGCAGCAGGCCGGACCGCAACTGGTGGTGCCTATCCTCAACGCCCGCTACGCGCTGAACGCCGCCAATGCGCGCTGGGGCTCGCTGTACGACGCGCTCTATGGCACCGACGCCATCCCCGAGACCGACGGCGCCACAAAAGTCGCGGCAGGGGGCAAGGGCTACAACCCGGTGCGCGGCGCCAAGGTCATCGCCTTCGCACGCAACGTGCTCGACCAAGCCGCGCCGCTGGCCAACGGATCGCACAAGGATGCGACCGGCTACAGCGTGAAGGACGGCCAGCTCTACGTCACCCTGCACAACAGCGGCACCGCGCTGGCCGACCCCTCGCAGTTCATCGGCTACACGGGTGACGCGTCGGCGCCGAAGTCGGTGCTGCTCAAGCACAACGGCATCCACCTCGACATCCAGATCGACCGCAGCACCGCCATCGGCAAGACCGACGCGGCCGGCATCAGCGACGTGGTGATGGAAGCCGCGCTTTCCACCATCCTCGACCTGGAAGACTCGGTCGCCGTGGTCGATGCACAGGACAAGGTGGTCGCCTACGGCAACTGGCTCGGCATCCAGCTCGGCACGCTCACCGAAGAAGTGAGCAAGGGCGGCAAGACCTTCACGCGCGGCCTGAACCCCGACCGCGAATACACCGGCGCCGACGGCAAGCCCATGAAGCTGCATGGCCGTTCGCTGATGTTCGTGCGCAATGTCGGCCACCTGATGACCAACCCGGCCATCCTGTACGCGGGCGGCAAGGAAATCCCCGAAGGCATCCTGGACGCCGTCGTCACCACGACCATCGCCACCATCGACCTCAAGCGCAAGGGCAACTCGCGCACCGGCAGCATCTACATCGTCAAGCCCAAGATGCATGGCCCGGCCGAAGTCGCCTTCGCCAACGAACTGTTCGGCCGCGTCGAGCAACTGCTGGGACTGCCGGCCAACACCGTGAAGCTCGGCATCATGGACGAGGAGCGCCGCACCAGCGTCAACCTCAAGGCCTGCATCGCCGCCGCTTCGGCGCGCGTGGCTTTCATCAACACCGGCTTCCTGGACCGCACCGGCGACGAGATGCACACCGGCATGCAGGCCGGCGCGATGCTGCGCAAGGGCGACATGAAGACCACGCCGTGGATCACCGCCTACGAGAAGAGCAACGTGCTGGTTGGCCTGGGCTGCGGCCTGCGCGGCAAGGCGCAGATCGGCAAGGGCATGTGGGCCATGCCCGACCTGATGGCCGACATGCTGAAGATCAAGATCGGCCATCCGAAGGCCGGCGCCAACACGGCCTGGGTGCCCTCGCCCACCGCCGCCACGCTGCATGCGCTGCACTACCACCAGGTCAACGTGGCCGAGGTGCAGAAGGAACTGGAAAAGATCGACGCCGACGCCGAGCGCGACAACATCCTGAACGACCTGCTGCAAGTGCCGGTGTCGCCGACGACCCACTGGACGGCCGAGGAGAAGCAACAGGAACTCGACAACAACGTGCAGGGCATCCTCGGCTACGTGGTGCGCTGGATCGACCAGGGCGTGGGCTGCTCCAAGGTGCCGGACATCCACAACGTCGGCCTGATGGAAGACCGCGCCACGCTGCGCATCAGCAGCCAGCACATCGCCAACTGGCTCCTCCACGGCATCGTGACGAAGCAGCAGGTCGACGCGACCTTCGAACGGATGGCCGCCGTTGTCGACGCGCAGAACGCAGGTGATCCGCTGTACAAGAACATGGCCGGCAACTTCAAGACCTCCGCCGCCTACATGGCCGCGCAGGACCTGGTGTTCAAGGGCATCGAGCAGCCGAGCGGCTACACCGAGCCGCTGCTGCATGCATGGCGCTTGAAGGTGAAGGGCGAGGCTTGATGCTCGGCTGAGCGATAGGCTGCAAAGACAAACGGCGCTTCGGGCGCCGTTTGCGTTCATGCGCAGGAGCCCCGCGCAAAATGTACAATTGAGTTGTACAACGAGGCGCCCGATGCAACAGATTCCTTTCTCCCAGGCCCGCGCCAACTTGGCGGACACACTGCGCGGTGTGGAAGATGGCAACGAACCGGCCATGATTTCACGGCGCGGTGCGCCCGCTGCGGTGCTGATGTCGGTTGCGCAGTTCCGCCGGCTCTCAGCGTCGGCGCAGGGATTCGCCAGCAAGTTGGACGAATGGCGCCACCACTACCTGGATGCATCCGATACCGATGAAGCGTCGGCTTGGCCGGATCTCTGGGCCGACGTGCGCGACCCTGCGGTCGGCCGAGATTTCAAATGGTGAGTTGGCTCCTCGACAGCAATGTGTTGTCGGAGGCCGCTCGCCCACAGCCGAACGGCGCACTGCTGGGGGCGTTGACCCGGCACACAGGTGAACTGGCTATCGGTGCACCTGTATGGCATGAACTGCGTTTCGGCTGGTTGCGCATGCCGCATGGCCGAAGGCGCGATGCCATCGAGCGATACCTGACTGATGTCGTGGGCTCGTTGCCGATCCTGGCCTACGACGCCGCTGCCGCACGCCTACACGCCGAGATTCGCGCGGAATCGGAACGCATCGGGATGGTCCTTCCTTTCGTTGACGGCCAGATCGCCGCCATTGCGATGTCCCGAGGCTTGACGCTGGTGACCCGCAATCTGAAAGACTTTGCCGGCATTCGAGGCTTGCGCATCAGCAGCTGGTGGACCGAATCCGACTCGTGACCGCAACGCCGCCTGGGGCACCCACCCTCAGGTATCGCTCCACTTCCGCAGCAGGTTGTGATACGCGCCGGTCAGCGTGCGCCGCGCCGACTCATCGGCACCCGTCTGGTTCAGCCGCTGGATCGCGTTGTCCATGTCGAACAGCAGCGCCCGGTCGCCGGCATCGCGCACCAGGCTCTGTACCCAGAAGAAGCAGGCCACGCGCACGCCGCGCGTGATCGGCGTTACGCGGTGCACGCTCGTCGCCGGATACAGCACCATGTCGCCGGCCGCGAGCTTGACGCTCTGCATGCCATGCGTGTCCTCCATCTGGAGTTCGCCGCCGTCGTAGCTCGCCGGGTCCGACAGGAACAGCGTTGCCGACAGGTCGGTGCGCACCTTGCGGCCGTTGTACGGGTGGATGCGCACGCCGCCATCCACGTGCAGGCCGAAGGTCATGCCCTCGCTGTAGCGGTTGAACATCGGCGGGTAGAGGAAGTTCGGCAGCGCCGCGCTGATGAAGACGGGATTGCGTTCGAGTGCGGCAGCGACGACGTCCTGGCACTCGCGCGCGACCCCGGCGTGCTCGTCGATCTGCTGGTTGAACTTGACCGGCGCGCCCTGATGGCCGGCCGTGACGCGGCCATCGACCCACGCATCGCCGGCCGCGTCGAGCCTCGCCCTCAGCTGCGCGACGGCTTGCGCATCGAGGACTTTCGGAATGCAGACCAGCATGGCGTTTCGGGTCGCCCGAGAGCCGGGCTCAATAGAAGCGGTAGTTGAGCGACAGCGTGGCGGAGGTGCCGGAACCCGGCACCGCGCGACCGCCATCGGACGGGATCAGCGCGTCGTAATAGTACTTGTTGGCCAGGTTGAAGATGTTCAGCCGCACGTCGTACTTCGGCTGGTGGAAGGCGACCATCGCATCGAAGCGCGTGTAGCCCGGCACCTGGACCAGGTCGGTGTTGTTGGCATAGCGCGCCGAGCTGGCGGTGGCGCCGAGGCCGGCTTCCCATTCGGGCGTGAAGGCATAGGTGGTCCACACGCTGGCCGCGTTCTTCGGCGTGTTGGCCGGCACCTTCCCCTGCGTGCCGGGCGCGATGCCGTCGACGATCTTCGCGTCGAGGTAGGTGTAGGCGCCGAACACCTGCAGCTTGTCGGTGATGCGGCCGGCGACACCCGCGCGCGCGCCGTTCACGCGCACGGTCCCGGTCGCGGTGTAGGTCCCGTCGTTGTTCTGCGAGCGCGCGTTGGTCTGCGTGATCTGGAAGGCAGCGGCGCTGAGGGAGAGATTGCCGTTGTTGAGGTCCCACTTGCCGCCGCCTTCGTAGGACTTGTTCTCCTGCGGGGGCAATGGCTGCGTGCCGCCCGTGGTGGACACGAGTTGCTCGAGCGACGGATTGAACGACGTGCTGTACGAGACGTAGTACGACTGCTCCGGCACCGGCTGCCAGATGCCGCCGGCCCGCACGCTGGTGAAGTCGATGGTCTGCTGCACGTAGCCCAGCGTGGTTGCCGACGTGACCGTGTTGGCGACCTCGGCCTTGAAATGGTCCTGCCGCACGCCGGCCACGAGCTTCCACTGCGGGCTGAACTCGATGGTGTCGTTGACGTAGCCGGCCACGGTGTCGCCGCTGGCGCTGGCCAGGTTGCCCGGCAGCGAAGGTGCGTTGGCGGGCGAGCGGATCTCGATCGGATCGGCCAGCGGCGTGCAGGACACATAGCCGCTGGTGGTGCCCGCCGGATTGAGCGCGGCCCTGCCGCAGGTGCCATTGCGGTAGTAGGCCTGGTTGCGGTAGCTGTCGTGGCCCAGCTCGAGGCCCGCCAGGAGTGTGTGCTTGATCGGGCCGGTGTCGAACTTGGCGCTGAGCTCGGTGAGGTTGAACAGCGACCGGTCATCGATTACGCGGTCGTGGCTTTGCTGGCGCACCCAGAGCTGCTCGACGGGCAACGCGCTCGTCAGGGGCAGCGGCACCGCGGTGGTGCCGGTCGTGCCGGCGACGTAGGCACCGTTGACGAGACGGCCGATGTTCTGCGGCGCGGTCTCGCGCGCGTCGGTGGTCACGTCGTTGAACTGCGTCTGGTTGCGGATGCGCATGTCCGGGGTGAGCTTGTGATCGATCGTCACGCCGAGCGAGCCGATGTCGGAGATGGTGCGGTCGTCGCTGAAGCCGTAGGCATTGTTGCGGTCGACCTTGGCCGGGTGGCCGTTGAG
The DNA here is from genome assembly GCF_018449755.1 of Variovorax sp. dw_954. Taxonomy (NCBI): domain Bacteria; kingdom Pseudomonadati; phylum Pseudomonadota; class Betaproteobacteria; order Burkholderiales; family Comamonadaceae; genus Variovorax; species Variovorax sp. dw_954. The sequence continues at coordinate 69,040 of NZ_JAAVVD010000010.1, forward strand.
CGGCGGCACGCCGTAGTCGGGCATGTCGTGGTTGTGCTGCACCAACGCCGACAGGGTGACTTGCGTGGGCGTGTTGATGCCGAACTTGAGCACCGGCGCGATACCGACATCCTGCAGCCGGGTCTGGTCGCGCGTGGTGGCGTCGCCTTCCTGCGCCATACCGGAGAGGCGGAAGGCGGAGGTCTCGGACAGCGGCTGGTTCACGTCCACCGTCGTGCGCACCAGGCCCGTGGTGCTGGCGGACACCGACGCCTCTGCCGCGGCGGTGAGCGACGGTCGCTTCGTGACCTGGTTGATCACGCCGCCGGTCGAGCCGCGGCCGAACAGCATGGACGACGGCCCCATCAGCACCTCGACCGCGTCGAGCGCAAAGACGTCGCGGTAGTACTGGGCGCGGTCGCGCGCGCCATCGAGGTAGATGTCGGTGCGCGCGGAGAAGCCGTTGAGGTTGATGTTGGTGCCGATCTGCCCGCCCTCGGCGCCGCCGATGGTCAGGCCCGGCACGTTGCGCAAGGCACTGGCCAGCGAGGTGGCGCCCTGCGACTGCATGAGCGCGCTGTCGATGACGATGACGGATTGCGGCACGTCGTGCGGGTCGCCGCCCACGCGGCCGACGGACAGCGACGGCGCGCTGAAGCTGCCCTTGTCGTCGGCGGCGGGCACCTGGATCTCGCGCAGGGTCGCGGGCTGGCTGGTGCCGGGGGCCGACGTGGCAGGCGCCGCGGGCGGGGTCGGTGCTTGCTGGGCCGCGGCGCCGGAACAGGCGGCCAGGGCGAACAGGGCGGTCAGGCCGAGGGCCACCGGCGTGCGTCGGGCGGCCGGGTGTTGCTTGCGAATCATGGGGTCTTCTCCTGGGAAAGCCAGCGCCTGCAATGGGTCCTGCGGGCGCTGCAGACGCGCGAGCGCGGCGCGCTGTCGAGGGCTAAATGCTAGCTACGAATCACTCGCATTTGCGTTTGATTTGGCAAGCGTGCGATGCACGCCACTGATCTGAAATTGTTCGTCTCAGGTCAGCTTGCGTACAGATTTCGTCAGGGCTTTCTCGCGCCCAATGCGTTTGTGCCGTGAAGCCCACGCGCCCTTGAATCCGGCGTGGATTCGCACGCGTACTCGAAGCAAGCGCAACGCGCCCCCGCGCTGATGGCGGTTTCCACAGATGCCTTGTCTTACCCAACCTTCCAGGAGCTTCCCAATGAAAAAACTCATGATTGCCGTCGGCGTTTCAGTCCTGCTCAGCGCTTGCGCGGGCGGCATGGGAACGAGCGGCAACAGCGTGTCCAACGGCGGCAGCGGCAGCACGGCGATGCCGATGGCGAACCCGATGGTCGGCGGCGCAGCGATGTATCCGACCAAGGATATCGTCGACAACGCCGTCAACTCCAAGGACCACACGACGCTGGTCGCCGCGGTGAAGGCCGCCGGCCTCGTCGACACGCTCAAGAGCCCAGGCCCCTTCACCGTGTTCGCGCCCACCAACGAAGCCTTCGCCGCCTTGCCCCCAGGCACCGTCGACACGCTGCTCAAGCCCGAGAACAAGCCGACGCTCACGAAGGTGCTGACCTATCACGTGGTGCCCGGCCGGATGGACGGCCCCGCCCTGATGAGCGCCATCGCCGCGGGCGGCGGCAAGGCCATGCTGAAGACCGCCAGCGGCGGCACGCTCACCGCGACGATGAGCGGCAGCAAGGTGATGGTGACCGACGCCAAGGGCGGCACCGCCACGGTGAGCATTGCCAACGTCTACCAGTCGAACGGCGTGATCCACGTCGTGGACAAGGTGCTGCTGCCGGGTTGAGCGCAGCGGTCAAGCGCAGCGGGTTGTGCCGGGCGGGGTGTGCGCAGCTTCGCTACGCATCCTCGCCATCGGGCGACATCAGCACTGCCAGCGCGGACGCGCTGCCCGCCTCGGGCACCGGCGCTGCTTCCAGCGGCGCATCCGCGTCCTGCACCGGCCCAAGGCGCGCCGCCAGCCGGAACGCGACCACCATCGCGAGCGTGCCGAAGATGGCCGCGCCCGCCGCCTGCCCCACCAGCACGCCGGCCGGCCCGTAGTGCGAACCGATCCAGGCGAACGGAATGGTGCCCAGCGTGGCGCGTGCCCAGTTGAACCCGGTCGACAGCAGCGGCCGGCCGAGGTTGTTGAACGCCGCGTTGGCCACGAACAGCGCGCCCACGAAGAAGAAGCCCGCGGCAATCCACGAGCAATACGCATGGATCAGCGCCGCCGCCGGGCCTTCGGCGGAGAAGGCCCAAACGATCAGCGACTGCCCCAGCGCCAGCACCAGCCAAGCCACGCCCACCGCGAAGACCATGAACAGCAGGCTGTCGCGCAGCCCCTCGCGCACGCGCCGGTATTGCCCCGCGCCAAGGTTCTGCGCAAGGATCGGCCCAACCGCGCCACTCAGCGAATACACCAGCCCGAACGCGACCGGCGTCACGCGGTCGATGATGGCCTGCCCCGCGACGGCCGACGCGCCGAACTGCGCGATCGAGTGCGTCACGAAGGCCGCGCCGACGGGCGTTGCCAGGTTGGTCAGCACGCCCGGCCCGGCCACGCCCGCCAGCAGCCGCGCATCGGCACGCAGCCGCACGGGATCGAAGCGCGCCAGCAGATGGTGCCGCACGACCACTCCCCGCATGCCGACCGCCGCCAGCATGCAGCGCGAGATCACCGACGCTGTTGCCGCGCCCTCCAGCCCCATGCCCAGTCCGAAGATCAGGATCGGATCGAGCACCGCGGTGGCGACTGCCGCACCGAGCGTCACCATCATCGCGCGCCGCGCATCGCCCACGGAACGCAGCAGGGCCGCGCAGGCCATGCCGACGCCGAGCAGGGGCATCGACATGACGGTGATCGCAAGGTAGCGGGCCGCATACCGCTCGGTATCGCCCGTGGCGCCGAGCGCGCGCAGCAGCGGGTGCAGGAACATCAGCGTGACGATGCCCACGCTCGCCGTGACCGCGACCATCAGCACGAGGCTGGATGTCGCGATGCAGCGCGCATCGGCGCGACGGCCCGCACCGATCGCACGCGCCACCACCGCCGTGATGCCGATGGTCACGCCGATGCATATCGACGTATGAAAGAAACCGACGACACCCGCAAAGCCGACGGCAGCGGCGATTTCCTTTTCGCCGAGGCGCGAGATGTAGAACAGGTTGATCAGGTCGACGACGAAGACCGCGATGAGCCCGATGGCCGCGGTGGTCGACATGACGCAAACATGCTTTATCAATGACCCGGTAACGAAACGTGGTTTGTCGGTGTCGTGTGTGGTCATGAGCCGAGCCATTTTGCGCGAGGGCGAAGGGCTCACTATTGGATGCCTGGGAAGTCCTGCTGGGCACGCCCGGGCCGCAGCCCGTCTTCATCGTGTTGTCGCGTTCGGCGAGCGAGGCCGAGGCCATCGACGCGGTGCGGCGTGGTGCCTGCGATTTCGTGCGCAAGGACGCGCTGCCGCAACTGGCCCGCGTGATGGTGCGCGCGCTGGACGCGAGCCGCATCCGCACCACGAAGGAAGATTCGCAAGCCGAACTGGCGGGCTCCGTCGAGCGCTCGACGGCACTCAACGACGAGCTTCGCAGGTGCATCGAGGAGGAGCGCCAGGCGATCGCGCGCGAGGTGCAGGACGACATCGTCGGCTCGCTCGCGGCGCTGGAGTCCGACCTGGGCTGGATCGGCTGGCAGGCGAAGGAACCGGCCGTGCTCGACCATGTGAATGCCGCCACCGAGATGCTGCAGCATGCCATCGGCGCCAGCCAGCGCATCGTGCAGGACCTGCGGCCCCAGGTGCTGGAGCGCGGCATCGTGGCGGCAGTCGATTGGCTGGCGGATTCATTCGAGCGTCGCACCGGCGTCAAGACCGCGTTCACGAGCACGCGTGAAGTCATCCATGCACCGGAGGATGTGCAGCTCGTGGCCTTTCGCACCGCGCAGGCGGCGCTGACCACCATTGCCAGGCATGCCGCCTGCAGCGAAGTGCGCATCGACCTGTCGGATGGCGAGAACGGGCTGACCCTGGAGATCACCGACAACGGCCGAGGGCTGACGCGGGCGGACCTCGAGAAGCCCCGGGCGTTCCGCGGGCTGGGCGCACGCGCGCGCACCGTCGACGGCCGGCTGGACATCAGCAACAAGGGCGGTGGCGCGGGCACGTCCATCGTCTGCTCGGTGCCGCTGGCGCCGGTGGAAGGCAGCCTGAAGACCGCGCGGCTGCAGACCTGAGGGAGCCGTCCCGCAAACAACCGCGCCCAGCCATTTGGCGGTCCCCATCCGCCCGGACGATCGACCCGTGCATCGCCCGTTCCTCCCATCCGCGAGGGAGCAAAGCGGCGTGCACGGCGTGGCGCGGATGGACCGCGACGCCTCATTTGTTCGAGAATTCAATTTCTTACAAATGGAGTGCCAAGAACATGAACCCGAGGACGATCCCTTTTCCCGCGCTGGCCTTGACGGCCGCCGTTGCGCTGCTTGCCGCGGGCTGCTCATCCACCGGCAGCAAGTCTGCGGATTCGGGTGCGTCGGCGCAGGCCAGCACCGCGGCGCCGCCCGCGCCGCCTCCCAAGCCCACGATCGAGGGAATGGGCTATGACGAGTTGGCAGGCGTGCTGGGCGACGGCGCAGGCAAGGGCCTCAAGCAGGATCTCGTCGGCAAGACCGTCACGCTGTCGCTGTCGAAGCCCAGCGGGCGCGGCGCACCGGCGGGCACCTACGTGGTGAGCGATGGCGACTCGACCTACTTCCGCTGCCGCGCCGTCGGCGGCGGCTTCAGCGGCGGCGAGGTGGTGACCAAGATCCGCGACTACCGCTACGTCGCCAAGCCGCTGCAACGCATCGTCGACCTCGACCGATGCGCCGTGGCCGCCTCCGCCGAACCAGCGCGGCCGGCCGCGGCGGCTGCCGCCACAACGGCGGGTGCGGCGGCTGCTGCGCCCGCACCGTCCAGCGCCGGCGCAGGCACCGTCGGCGCCGGCAAGCCCGGCATGGACTCGCGCGGCAATGTCGTCGACTCCTCCAAGGTTGAGGCCGGCAGCGGCCGCACCGTGAAGGGCCTCAACGACTACGAGGGCGAGATCACCGGCAACCCCGGGCCCGGCAGCAAGTTCACACGCTTGCAGATCGGCATGCCGACGCGGCAAGTGACCGACCTGATCGGCCCGCCCACGGACCAGGGCGTCTACGTGACCGGCAAGGCCTTCATCCCGTTCTACTTCGGCAGCGATCGCCACCGCTACGAGATGACCTACAAGGGCCAGGGGCGCCTGGTGTTCGCAGGCGGCGGCATGGGCGATTTCTCGAGCGGCAACCTGATCTGGATCATCCATAACCCGAACGAGGCCGGGTACCGCTGAAAAGGTGCGGATCTTTCTGCCCGTTGTCAGTACGCGTTCTGGTAGCGCTCGACCTGGCAATCGAAGGAGCCCGGGTTCGTCTGGCAGACCCCATAGCCGCCGGGCGGTGCGGTGCCGCAGCCGGCGAGCACGCCCAGGAGCATTGCGCTTATCCACTTGACCATGAGTCCTCCGCCGGCAAAGTTGCCTTGCGACTGTACCGGCAGTGCGATGCGCGTGCCGGTGATTTCTCCACATCGACCTGAGGTGGCGGACCTCCACTGATTTGGGGATTGGTTCTTCGAGGCGAGGCCGATAGAGTCGATCGAGTCTTCGCAAAGGAATCTGGCCCATGACCACCGAAGCCGAATCCGCACCCGCCAAGGCAAGGGTCGCCGCAGCGGCGGCGCCACGCGAGACCGCCGATGCAGCGCGGGCGGACCGGGAAGGCCGCGCGTTGCGAATGGCCGAGGCGCTGGACATCGAGAGACGCGTGCTCGATCGCGAGCACCCTGTGCACGCCACCGTGGCCTTCGAGCAAATGCGCAACGCGCTGCCGACCGGCGACGAGGCACCGCCCCGGGCAAGAGGCACGGTCGGGCTCGCCTTGTCGGGCGGCGGCATTCGCAGCGCGACCTTCGGGCTGGGCGTGCTGCAGGCGCTGGCCGCCCACGGAAAGCTCGGGGCCTTCGACTACCTCTCCACCGTCTCCGGCGGCGGCTACATCGGCAGTTGGCTCAGTGCCTGGATCCATCGTGCCGGCCTGGCCGAGGTGCAGGCGCAGCTCGGCGAATTCGGCAGCGTCAACAGCAAGGGATCGCCGACCTCGGCCGAGCCCGGCGAGGTGAGCTGGCTGCGCCGCTACAGCAACTACCTCGCGCCGCGCACGGGCCTGCTGTCGTACGACACGCTGACCCTCATCACCACATGGCTGCGCAACGTCACGCTGAACGCGGTGGTGCTCGTCGGCTTTCTTTGCGCCGTGCTGGCCCTGCCCTTCCTGCTGCTGGCGCTGATGCGCTTCGGCGAGGCCAACTATGTCAGCTTCGGCTTTGCGGCGGCATGGTGGGGCATCGTCTTCTTCAGCATGATCGGCTACAACCTGTGGCAACAGAGCATGCGGTCCAAGCGCAAGCGCAACTGGGTGATCTCCACACCGGGCGTGGTCGCGACGGTGGTGCTGCCCGGCGTGATGACCTGTTGTTGCGCGGCGATCTGGCTGGGCGATCCGGCGCAGCAGACGATGCCGATCAACCGCAACGCCGGCGCGATCGTCGCCAGCCTGTTGGCGCTCATGTTCGTGGGCTGGGCGCTCGCGGAAATCCTGCTCAAGCCGAGGAGTGTCCAGCTGAGCCGGTCCGAATTCTGGGTGATGTCGGGCGCCGGCGTGCTCGGTTTCGCGGCCGGGGCGCTGGCGCTCGCGGGGCTCTATCTCGGCTGGCGCGCGCTGCTCGCCAACAACACGGTGAACCAGGCCGAGATCCTGTTGCTGCTGCTGGGCCCGCCAAGCCTGGTGTTCGCCTTCGCCGTGGCCACGACGGTCTTCACCGGCATGGTCGGCCGTGCGTACTTCGAGCGCAGCCGCGAGTGGTGGAGCCGGCTCAATGCATGGCTGCTGTCCTTCGGCACCGCCTGGGCCCTCTGGATCGGCCTGGCATTTTTCTCGTTGCCGCTGCTGGTCTGGATGCATTCGCAGATCGGCAACTGGGTGGCGCTGCTGGGCACCGGCTGGATCGGCAGCCTGCTCACCTCCGTCCTGTTCAAGAAGCCGGAGACCAAGTCGAAGCAGTTCGCGATGAACGTCGACAGCATCCTCAACCTCGCGGCCGGCATCTTCATCGCGGGATTGCTCGTCGTGCTTTCCGCGCTGGTGGCGCAAGGGTTCCTGCTGCTGTCGAACCAGCAGCCCGACGTATCCCGGCTGCCGTTCGAGGCCGCGAAGGCCGCCTATGAAGTCACGGATGCAGGGCAGCAACTGGCCTATACCGTGGTCGCGAAACCGGAACCGAGCCACTCGCTTGCGGTGACGACGCAGGCCTACCTGGAGGCCTTCCACGACATCCGGGGCACCCCGCTGCGGTTGCCATTCAAGGTCGATGGAGTGGATGTCGAACTGACCGTGCCGGCAGCCACGGTGCTGTGCCTGGTCCTGATCGTCCTGCTGTTCGGCTGGCGCGTGGACGTCAACAAGTTCTCGCTGCACAACATGTACAAGAACCGGCTCATCCGCTGCTACCTGGGCGCCAGCAACCAGAGCGTGCGCAACGAGCAGCCCTTCACCGGACTGGACGATGCGGACGACTTGCCGCTGTCGACGCTGGGCGGCGCCGTGGACAAGTTCGAGCCGATGACGACCACCGTCCCCGCCCAGCGCCCGATGCAGATCATCAATGCCACGCTGAACCTCACGCAGGGCAACAACCTCGCGTGGCAGGAGCGCAAGGCCGCGTCATTCAGCTTCACGCCCGTCCTGTGCGGCTTCTCGCTGGAACGCACGCAAGGCGATTCCACGGCCATGGACAACCGGGCCAGCGGGGAGATCCCGGGCTACCGGCTCACGGTGGACTACGGCGTGCGCAGGCACGAGGATCCGGACGACGAGGAAAAGGGCTTCACCCTCGGCATGGCGCTGGCCACCTCCGGTGCGGCGCTGAGCCCGAACATGGGCCATGCCAGCCGGCCAGTCCGGGCCTTCGTGCTGACGCTGTTCAATGTGCGCCTGGGCCGCTGGAGCGCCAACCCGGCCGGCGACAAATGGCACAAGCCGAGCCCCGCCTTCGGCCTGGTGCCGCTGCTGCAGGAGCTGTTCGGCTACAGCAACGAGCGCAGCAACTTCGTCTACCTCTCGGACGGCGGGCACTTCGACAACCTCGGCATCTACGAGCTGGTGCGCCGCCGCTGCGGGACCATCTTCGCGGTGGACGCGGGCGCGGATCCGGAACGCAAGATGGACGACCTGGCGGAGACCATTCGCAAGTGCCGCATCGACCTCGGCGTCGAGATCGAGATGCCCGAACTGCCATGGCTGCAAGCCAACGAGAACGGGCTGGCGCAACAGGGCTACGCACGGGGCGTCATCCGCTATGACCTCGACGATCGAGACCAGGACGGCATGCTGATTCTTCTCAAGCCGACCCTGACGCGCGCACGCACCGAGCCCGTGGACGTCCTCAACTACGCGCGCCTGAATCCGCCCTTCCCGCAACAGACCACCGCGGACCAGTTCTTCGACGAGAGCCAGTTCGAGAGTTACCGGCGCCTGGGCCTCGGCATCGCCGAGGAATGCCTGGCGCAGCACGGCGGCCTGCTCCGGACGCTGACCGATGGCCTGCCCGCCGCCCCGCCGGAGCTTCTCGGGGAGGGGCCCGCCTGGTCCACCCGGTTCGTCGGGTTGCTGGCCAAGCTCCTCGGGCGCCCGCACAAGCCATTCCCGCCACGCGATGGGGTGCTGGCGGACATGCATGTCGGCTTCCTGTTCATGATGTTCGCGGGGTTCCTCCTGTTCTACCTGTTCGACGCGTACATGCTGGGCCTGGACAGCCACGGCTGCGACTCACTCGCGAAATGCCAGGAATTCCTGCCAAAGCTCGTGGCCGCCAGCCAGGCATCGCCGAGATGGTTCCTCGCCCGCGCCTTTGCCGACGATGTGTTCGTGCTGATCTACTCGGCCACGCTGATCAGCGGCTACCTGGTGGCGCTGGCGAAGACGCGCCGCGCACGACTGTGGCTTGGCCTGCTGTTCCTGCTGGTGCTGCTGGGCGCTGGCGCGGACCTGACGGAGAACGCCGTGCAGATGAGCTGGACCCAGGAGACGGCGCCTTCGGCGCTGTCTCCCGATCTCGCGCCGGTGACCCTGGCCAAGTTCGTGCTGGTGTCGGTGGCATTGGCGATCCTGTTGGTCCTGGAGTTCTGGATCGTCAAGGTGCTGCGGCGCCGATGGAGATAGCGGCCGGCCGTTGCCATGCGCGTGGCGCGCGGAGGGGGCGCGACCGGATCAGGCCGGGGCGGCCTCCGCCTCCGCCCGCAGCCATCGCACGAAGTCCTGCGCATCGCGATTGCCCGCGGCGCGCACCGATGTGTCGATGAAGTAGCCGCGCCGCGAGGCCGCACCCTCGCCGAAGGGCGCGACCAGGCGGCCGTCCTGCAGCAGTTCGCGCAGCAAGGGCATGCGGCCGATCACAACGCCCTGGCCCGCCACCGCGGCGGCCACCGCATCGGTGTAGTGCGAGAAGCGCAGCACGCTTTTCATGCGCAACGCGGCCAGGCCCATCACCTGCAGCCAGGGCTCCCAGTCGACCGTGGGTGCCTCGTGGTGGTTGGGCGCGTCGATGGTCAGCAGCGTCTGGTTGTCGAGGTCGGACGGCGTGCGCAGCGCGGCCGCCAGGGAAGGCGCGCAGACCGGCATCACCGACTCCTCGAACAGCGCCGTGCCGTTGCCGCGCGCAATCGGCACGAAGCGCACGGCCAGGTCGAGGCGGCTGCGGTCCAGGTCCAGCACGTCGAGGGTGGCCGACACGCGCACGTCGACCTGCGGATGCGCCGCCGTGAAATGCGCAAGCCGGGGGATCAGCCAGAGCGAGGCGAAGCCCGGCGTGCAGGTGATCGCTACCTCGCGCGCCACGGGCGCGGAGCGCACGCGCGCGGTGGCGTCGCGCAGCCGCTCCAGGCTGTCGACCACCGCGCGCTGCAGCACGACGCCGGCCTCGGTCAGCGCCAGCGCGCGATGCCGGCGCTCGAACAGCAGCACGCCGAGGTTGCCTTCGAGCTGCTGCACCTGCCGGCTGACGGCCGATTGCGTCAGGGAGACCTCTGCCGCGGCCTCGGTGAAGCTCAACCGGCGCGCGGCGGCCTCGAAGCTGCGAAGCAGTTCCAGGGGCGGCAGGTCGTCGAGTCGATTGGCAGGTTTCACATTCTCTGGATGCATGCAACGAGTTCCTATTCATCGTGTGCAGTTGAGAGGCACGCCCACTATATTCATTCTCACAACGAATGTGAAAGGGTCATCATGAACAAGCACTCCGCCAATCTCAGCGCCACCGTGTCCTCGGCCTTCCAGATGGGGCTGCCAGCCCACGCGGTCTACAGCGTGGGCGATGCATCGGACGTGCGCATCACCTGCCGCAGCGGCTCGGTGTGGATCACGCTCGACGACGATCCGGTGGACACCGTGCTGGCGCCCGGCGAGCAGTTCACGACGCCGCTGCACCGGCGTGCGCTGGTGTCGGCCCTGGAAGCCTCCTGCATCGCGGTCGCGCCCGCAGTGGAGCGCAGCGTGGCAAGGCAGGCGGCCAGTGCGTATCGCACGCCGGCCTTGCATCTGCGGGACTTCCTGCCCGCCTGATGCCGTTCAGCGCCGCTTGAGCAGCGCGGCGATGTCGGCCCGGCCCGCGGCCTTGGCCAAGTCGTAAGGCGTCTCGCCTCGGGTGTCCGCGATGGCGGGATTGGCGCCGCGGGCCAGCAGCACCTTCACGACCGCGGCGTTGGCCTTGCCCTGGACCGCGACATGCAGCGGCGTCCAGCCGAGGTAGTCGCCGCGGGCGTTGGGATTGGCGCCCTGCCGCGCCAGCAGTTCCACGATGACCGGCGAGCCGGCCTGCACGGCCGTGTGGATCGGGTACCAGCCGTCGCCGCTTTTCAATTGCGGGTCCGCGCCGCAGCGGATCATCGCCTGCACTTGCGCGAAGTCATTGGCCGCCGCCGCGCGCGACAGCGGCGTGTCGGCGGTGGGTTCGCCGCCGTCATTGGCCTGGCTGGGGATGCCCGCGCATGCTGGCATGGCGGAGGCGGCTGTGGAAGCCGTGGCCGAGGCAACAGGCTCTGCCGCAAGAGCGCCCCCCGCCGCGCCGATGAGCATGCCCGCCGCCAGCACGACGGCAGTCGCTTTGCATGAATGCATGTGGTGGTCTCCCTGACTGTTTCTTTTTCTGCAATGGCCGCCTGCCCGGCATGCCCGCCCGCATCGCGGGTGGCGCCAGCAGGCTCGACAAGCAGATTACCAGCGCCGCCGCAGTCGTCGGACGCGGGCGGCATCGGCATCGGCTTGCGCGGCACGCAATCCACACATATCTCACGCCTCTGCCGGTCTGGCTGCGCCGCGCCATGTCACCCGTGCGACGCGGGTTGATACCGAGTTGATCTGGCCCGTGCGCCGCCCAAGATCAAAGGCGGCGCCATCGCGCTCTACCATCCGCTCGGCGCCCCTGCCTTGAAGCGCATGACGACGCCCGTCAATGCCCTCGGGACGTGCGCCAGGCGCCAAGCCCTGCAGCCCATCTGCAAAGGTGGCGACAGCATGGCCAACGTGACCATTTTGGAAAGACCCTGAACCATGTCATTCGTTTTGTATGAAGTCGAGAACAGCGTTGCGACGATCACGCTGAACCTTCCCTCCAAGCTCAACCCGATCGCGCGCGACCTGCAGCATGAATTGCGCGATGCATTGGCCCGCGTGAACGCGGACAAGGGGGTGCGGGCCGTGGTGCTGACGGGCGCCGGCAAGGCCTTCTGCGTCGGCGCCGACCTCAGCGCGATGAATGCGCCGGAGGAAGGCAAGACGCTCGGCGACCAGACCGCGGAGTGGATGCAGTCGCTGAGCAACCCGATCATCAGCGGCCTGCGCCAATTGGCGGTGCCGGTGGTCTGCGCGGTGAACGGCCCCGCGGCCGGCGCGGGGGTCGGCCTGGCGCTGGCAGGCGACGTGGTGCTGGCGGCACGCAGCGCGTATTTCTATCTTTCGTTCCTGCCCAAGCTCGGCATCGTGCCGGACCTCGGCTGCACCTGGTTCCTGCCGCGCCTGGTCGGCCCGGCGCGTGCCTTGGGCATGGCGCTGCTCGACGAGCGACTGAGCGCCGAGAAGGCTGCGCAATGGGGCCTGATCTGGGCCTGCGTCGATGACGACTTGCTGCTGCTCGAAGCGCAGAAGACGGCGGAACGCCTCGCGCAATTGCCTGCGCACGCGATCCTCGAAGCGCGCAAGGCCTTTGCGGCGAGCGAGCGCCACACGCTGGAAGAGCAACTGCACTATGAGAGCGAACGGCAGCGCGAGTTGCTGATGAAGCCGAGCTTCCGCGAAGGGGTCAACGCGTTCCTGCAGAAGCGGGCGGCGGTGTTCGAGGGGCGCTGAGGCGGCTTCTGGCCCGGGCATCGGTTCATGCCGTTCGACAGCCTCCGGGAAATCGACGATCGGCGTTGCCCCGGCATGCCAGATATCCGATGCTCGCCCCTTTCCAGGAGACACCGATGATCCCCAAGAACACGATCTGCATCTGGTACGACAGCGAAGCCGTCGAGGCCGCGAACTTCTACGCCAAGACCTTCCCCGACAGTTCCGTCGGCATCGTCATGCGCGCGCCGGGCGACTATCCCAGCGGCAAGGAAGGCGATGTCCTGACGGTCGAGTTCACCGTTGCCGGCATTCCCTGCGTCGGGCTGAACGGCGGCCCGCATTTCAAGCAGACCCAGGCCTTCTCGTTCCAGATCGCGACCGACGACCAGGCCGAGACCGACCGCCTGTGGAACGCGATCGTCGGCAACGGCGGCAAGGAGAGCGAATGCGGCTGGTGCCAGGACCGATGGGGCGTGTCATGGCAGATCACCCCACGCGTCCTCACCGAGGCGGTGACCGGCACCGATCGCGCAGCGGCCAAGCGCGCGTTCGAGGCAATGATGACCATGCGAAAGATCGACGTCGCTGCGATCGAGGCGGCGCGGCGAGGTTGACACGGACACCTGGCTCGAGGGCGTATGCAAGCGTGGCCCGTCGTGCGCAAGTGCATGCGGCTCCGACACGCGGAATCCCGCCAGACTTGTTACTCCCGCCTCTCGCCGTCCCGGTGCCAGACTGCCTCGCAAGTCGATGTGGCTTTGCCATCTCGACTGGATCCCCCAGCGGAAGCGGGCGCGCAGCCCGGCCCTGGGGCTCATCGAGTCAGCCGCGAACGACGCGCAGCGAACAGGATCGCGTCGTGCCGTTCGCCCAACCAGGAGAGTCCAGCCATGACGAGATCCACCCACCCCGAATCGACGACCACCGCGCAGCCCGCCATGCACACGCCCCCGGTCGTGTCCCCGCAGGCCTGGGAAGCGGCCCGACATCAATTGCTCCTGAAGGAAAAGGCCCACACGCGCGCCCGTGACGCCCTGGCGGCCGAGCGTCGGCGCATGCCCTGGATGGCCGTGGAGAAGTCGTATTCGTTCGAAGGTCCGAGCGGCACGGCCAGCCTGCCGGACCTGTTCGACGGCCGGCGCCAGTTGATCGTCTACCGCGCCTTCTTCGAGCCGGGCGTGTTCGGCTGGCCCGACCACGCTTGCAGGGGCTGCTCGATGGTGGCCGACCAGGTCGCCCACGTCGCGCACCTGAACGCGCGTGACACCACCCTCGTCTTCATCTCGCGTGCGCCGCAGGCGGACATCGCGCGACAGAAGGCGCGCATGGGCTGGGAGTCGATCCCGTGGTTCACCATCACCGACAGCTTCGATGCCGACTCCGGCGTGGACGAGTGGCATGGCACCAACGTGTTCTTCCGCGATGGCGATCGCATCTGCCGCACCTACTTCCTCAACAACCGCGGCGACGAGCAGATGGGCGGCACCTGGAACTACCTCGACATCACACCGCTCGGCCGGCAGGAAGTGTGGGAAGACTCGCCCGAGGGCTACCCGCAGACGCCGACCTACAAGTGGTGGAACTGGCACGACAACTACGAGGCGGAGCAGGCCGCGCCCGACAAGAAGTGGGTCGAAGTCACGGATGCGGGCGAGGCGGCATTCCGGGCGCTGGAGACGGCCAGGAAGACTTGAGGCTGCAGCCCGATGCCGGGCAGCGGCCCAGCAGCTCAACCTCGGCTTAGATGCTGTCCAGCGCCGCCAAATCGTCGGCGCTCAGCTCGATGGCCGAGGCGGCGATGTTCTCCCGCAAATGCGCGACCGATGAGGTCCCCGGAATGAGCAGTACGTTCGGTGAACGGTGCAGCAGCCAAGCCAGGGCCACCTGCATCGGCGTCGCGCCGAGCCGAGCCGCAACGCCATTCAGCACGCCGGATTGCAGCGGCGTGAAGCCACCCAGCGGGAAGAAGGGCACGTAGGCGATGCCATCCGCGGCCAGCGCGTCGACCAGCGCATCGTCACCGCGGTGCGCAAGGTTGTACTGGTTCTGCACGCAGGTGATCGGCACGAGCGCACGGCCCTGCGCGACCTGCGTTGCCGTCACATTGCTCAAGCCGATGTGCCGGACCAGGCCCCGCTCGCGCAATTCCGCCAACGCGCTCAGCGGTGCCTCGATGGACCCTTCGGCCGGGCCGTGCACATCGAACATCGCGCGCAGGTTCACCACCTCCAGCACGTCCAGGCCCAGGTTGCGCAGGTTTTCGTGCACGGCGCGCTCCAGGTCGGCCGCGGAGAACGCCGGATTCCACGAGCCGTCGCTGCCGCGCACGGCGCCGATCTTGGTGACGATGACCAGGTTGTCGCGATACGGGTGCAGCGCCTCGCGGATGAGTTGGTTGGTCACATGCGGGCCGTAGAAGTCGCTGGTGTCCAGGTGATTGACGCCGAGTTCGACCGCTTCGCGCAGCACGGCAAGCGCAGCCTCGCGGTCCTTGGGTGGCCCGAAGACGCCCGGGCCCGCGAGCTGCATCGCACCGTAGCCGATGCGGCCCACGGTGCGATGGCCAAGGCGATAGGTGCCCGGGAGGAGGGTGCTGTCTGTCATGGTGCTTTCTTCTTCAGGATGATTGCGATGCCTCCAATCTATGCGCCAGGTCACTGCGCGACAATCCATCGCAATCTGCACAGGCCGTGCGGAAATCCGGACAGCAGCGCATGGACGAATTCGCAGACCTCACCGCCTTCCTCTCGGTCACGCGCGAAGGCGGCTTTCGCGGCGCCGCGCGTACAGGCAACACGAGCGCATCGCGCCTGAGCGATGCCGTGCGGCGGCTGGAGGCCCGCCTCGGCGTTCGCCTGCTCCACCGCACCACGCGCAGCGTGACGCCCACCGATGCCGGCGCGCGCCTGATCGAGCGGCTGGAACCGGCGCTCGGTGAAGTTCGTGCAGCCCTGGACGTGGTCAACGGCTTTCGCGACCGCCCGGCCGGTCGCCTGCGGCTCAACGTGCCGGTCAGTGCCGCGCGACTGGTGCTGCCGCGCGTGCTGCCGCCCTTCATGGCCATGTACCCGGACATCCTGCTGGAGGTGGACGCGGAGGACCGCTTCGTCGACGTGCTGGCCGGCGGCTTCGACGCCGGCATCCGCTACGAGGAACGGCTGGAGCAGGACATGGTCGCCGTGCCGATCGGACCGCGCGTGCAGCGCTTCGCGGCAGCGGCCTCGCCGGCCTATCTCGAACGCCATGGCCGGCCCGCGCATCCGCGCGAGCTGCTCGCGCACGCCTGCCTGCGCGGACGCTTCGCGAGCGGCGCGATGCCGGCCTGGGATTTCGAGCGCGGCGGCAAGAAGGTCAAGGTCGAGCCGAAGGGGCCGTTGATCGTCGGCATCGGCGCCACGACCGAGCTGGCGGTGGACGCGGCCATCGCCGGCAGCGGCGTGGTCTATCTCTTCGAGGACTGGCTGCGTCCGCACATCGAGCGCGGCGAACTGGAGCCGGTGCTCGAACCATGGTGGCCCCGCTTCTCCGGCCCCTTCCTCTACTACGCCGGCCGTGCGCAGCTGCCGGCGCCGCTGCGCGCCTTCGTCGACTTCGTGAAATCCATGCAGCCCTGGGATCGCGGCGAGCCTGGCTGAGGAGACTGTGATCGATCAGGACCGTCGTCCGGATCCTGGGCCCGGGCGCGGGCGCAGCAAGGCGGCATCGCGACTGTTGCGGGGTTGCGCGTCCCCGATTGGCCGCGACCAGTGACTGCCGCAGAATGCAGCCATGACCGCCCCGGCCCCCGTCGACCCATCGCGCTGTCCCCTCTGCGGCGCCTCCAATGCCTGCGCGATGGAAGTGGCGCGCGAGACTGGCGTCGCGCAGCCGCCGTGCTGGTGCATGTCGGCGACCTTCACGGCCACGCTGATCCAGAGCGTGCCGCCTCCGGCGCGCGGCACGGCCTGCATCTGCGCTAGCTGCGCCGCCAAGGCCGCGGCCGCCTCATCACCTACCGAGACCACGACAGGGACCCCATGAGCCAACCCCGCACCAACGCCTTCTACGCCCAGTCCGGCGGCGTCACCGCCGTCATCAATGCCTCGGCATGCGGCGTCATCGAGACCGCGCGCCGGCACGCCGATCGCATCGGCACCGTCTATGCGGGGCGCAACGGCATCCTCGGCGCGCTGGCCGAGGACCTGATCGACACCTCCCTCGAATCCGCCGAGGCCATTGCCGCGTTGCGCTCGACGCCCTCGGGCGCCTTCGGCTCCTGCCGCTACAAGCTCAAGTCGCTCGAGAAGAACCGGCGCGAATACGAGCGCCTCATCGAGGTCTTCAAGGCGCACGGCATCGGCTACTTCTTCTACAACGGCGGCGGCGACTCGGCCGACACCTGCTTCAAGGTCAGCCAGCTCTCGCAGTCGATGGGCTACCCGCTGCAGGCAATCCATGTGCCCAAGACCATCGACAACGACCTGCCGATCACCGACTGCTGCCCCGGGTTTGGCTCGGTCGCGAAGTACGTGGCGCTGTCGACGCTCGAAGCCTCGCTCGACGTACGCTCGATGGCCGCGACCTCGACCAAGGTGTTCGTCATCGAGGTGATGGGCCGCCATGCAGGCTGGATCGCGGCGGCCGGCGGGCTGGTGGAAGACCATGGCATCCCGGTCGTGATCCTGTTTCCGGAAATCGAATTCGACCAGGCGAAGTTCCTGGCGCGCGTCGATGCGATGGTGCAGCAACATGGCTACTGCAGCGTTGTCGTATCGGAGGGGTGCCATCACCCCGATGGCACCTTCCTCGCCGAACAAGGCACGCGCGACGCGTTCGGCCATGCGCAGCTCGGCGGCGCGGCGCCAGTGGTGGCCAACATGATCAAGACCGCGCTGGGCTACAAGTTCCACTGGGCCGTGGCCGACTACCTGCAGCGCGCGGCGCGCCACGTGGCGTCAGCCACCGACGTGAAGCAGGCCTATGAGCTCGGCGCACGCGCCGTGGAACTCGCGCTCGAAGGCCGGAACTCGGTGATGCCGACGATCGACCGCATCAGCGACGTGCCCTACGAATACCGCATCGGCGTCGCCACGCTCGACACCGTGGCCAACGTCGAGAAGATGATGCCGCGCGACTTCATCTCGGAAGACGGCTTCGGCATCACCGACAAGTGCCGCCGCTATCTCGCGCCGCTGATCGAGGGCGAGGACTATCCGGCGTATCGCAACGGCCTGCCGGTGTACGTCACGTTGAAAAACCAAACGGTGGCGAAGAAACTGCCGGCCTTCGCATCGGCCTGAAGCGGTTGGCCACGCTGCGCGTCACGCGCTGCACCTGGAATGCCGCGCCCATCGGAGACAGCTCGCGCGCCTGAACCGGTGTCGACTGCTGTTGCTGCTCCTGCTGCTGCACCGAGGCCTGCGCCGGCTCTGGCGCTTGCGTGGTCACGGCGGGATCGGGCTCCAGCGACGGCACGTGGTTCTGTCGCTGCTGCGTGATCACCTGATGCACGAACTGCAGCTTGCCGACCGCCGCGCGCGGCAGCACGAAGGGGTAGTAGTCGGGCTGGCCCATGCTGCGCGACAACTCGTTCAGCACGTTGGTCAGTCGCACCCAGCCGTTCAAGAAGTCGAGGAACTTCATCGCATCGGGGTGGTCCGGCTGCCACAGGTCGGCGGGCTCGAAAAGGTCGCTGGCCAGCTCGACACGCGTGGCGTCGACGCCGAAGCTCAAAGCCGTGTCGGCGGTGTCCGCCATGTGCAGGTAGTGGGCCCAGGTCTCGGCCCAGTCTTCCCACGGATGCGAGCTTGCATAGCTGGTGACGTAGCGCACCGACCAGTCGGCCGGGGGGCCGAGTTCGTAGTGGGTGCGCAGTGCGCCTGCATAGTCCAGCCGCTCGTCGCCGAAGAGCGCGCGGAAGTCGTCGAGCCACGGCGTCGGGAACACCAGGAGGTCCCAGTAGTAGTGGCCGATCTCGTGGCGGAAGTGGCCGACCAGCGTGCGATAGGGCTCCCGCATCTCGGCGCGGATGCGCTCGCGCACGGCGTCCTCGGCTTCTTCCGCGTTGAGCGTGATCACGCCGGTGTCATGGCCGGTGAGCACGTGCGGGCCCCCCGGCACGTTGCCGAGGAAGTCGAACGCCAGGCCGTGCACCGCATCCGCATGCCGCGTGACCACCGGCAGCCCGAGTGCCAGCAGTTGCGACATCAGGCGGCGCTTGCCCTGCTCCAGCTTGCGCCATAGCTCTCCATTGACCGGCACCGAGAGGTCGGGAATGGTGCGCGTCGCACTGCAGCACAGGCAGAAGCCCGGCGCCAGGCCCAGGGTGTCCGGCTCGTCTCCTTCGCGCAGCAGGGGCACCATCCAGTTGCAGCCCGCGGCGGTCGTGAAGTTGGCGCATCGGTGGTATTGCCTGCCGTTGCCGTCGCCGAAGACGGTGTAGGTGTCGAGCGCGGGATCCGTGGGGTCGGTAGGCTCGGGGTCTCCAAGCTCGCCGCCGTTGGCCTCATTGCCGTTGCCGTTGCCGTTGCCGACATCCTGCGACGCGGGCGCAAGCGGCACCACGCCCAGGCTTTCGATGACGAAGCCCAGCGGCGTGTGGCAGGCCAGGCATTCGCTGTTGCCCAGGAAGATGGGACGGCCACACTGGCACTGGTAGGCGCGCGTGACGGTTGGCGCACTCAACTCGGTCGCCAGCGAATGGGCGGCCGGGTTGACCTGGGTGGCGGGTTGCGCTTGGGTGTCCATGGTGTCGTGTTGTTCTCTGGAACGGACGCTGCTCGGTGACAACGTGTCGATTCTGGGAGCAACCCGCCGCACCCCAAACGCTGCAAACACCGATATCCTTGTAGGACGGCTTGCTCCTACCTGCTGTTCTTGCGCTCCATGACCGACCCTTCCCCACCCGCGGCCGCCGCTTCGCCGCCCTCGATGAACAAGCTGCGCGAG
Organism: Variovorax sp. dw_954; assembly: GCF_018449755.1. Lineage (NCBI taxonomy): Bacteria > Pseudomonadati > Pseudomonadota > Betaproteobacteria > Burkholderiales > Comamonadaceae > Variovorax > Variovorax sp. dw_954. The sequence continues at coordinate 88,403 of NZ_JAAVVD010000010.1, forward strand.
CGCTACGGGGACCGCTACCGCTGGTTGCTGCTGCTGTCGGTGATGGTCGGCACGATGGCCTCGATCATGTCCTCGACCATCGTCAACGTGGCCATCCCGGACATGAGCCGCCATTTCGCGCTGGGCCAGGAGCGGGCGCAGTGGGTGAGTTCCGGCTTCATGGTCGCGATGACCGTGTCGATGCTCACCACGCCCTGGCTGCTGTCGCGCTACGGCTACCGGCGCACCTATGTCGGCACCATGCTGCTGCTGCTGGTGGGCGGCGTCCTCGGGGGGCTCTCCAACGTGTTCTCGCTGGTGCTGGTGGCGCGCGTGGCCGAAGGACTCGCGGCCGGGGTGGTGCAGCCGATCCCGGCCATCATCATCCTGCGCGTCTTCGAGCCGCACGAGCAGGGCCGCGCCAGCGGCGTGTTCGGCATGGGCGTGGTGCTGGCGCCGGCCATCGGGCCGAGCATCGGCGGCGTGCTGGTCGACCTGTTCGGCTGGCGCTCGATCTTCTTCATGGTCGTGCCGTTTTGCCTGGCATCGCTGTGGCTGGCCTACAAGTTCGTGCCGACCACCGCGCCCGGCGGCGTGGCCGCTTCACGGCAAGGCGGGCTCGACTGGCGCGGACTGCTGCTCGGCACCGTCGGCACCCTGTGCCTGCTGAATGGCCTGGTCGAGTTGCGCGGCGACGCGCCGTTGCGCGCCGCGCTGCTGCTCGCGGGCGCGCTCGCGTCGCTCATCGTGTTCGTGTGGTGGCAAAGGCGCATGGAAGCCACGGGCCGCGCACCGCTGATGAACATGGCGCTGTTCGGCTATCGACAGTTCGCCATGGGCAGCGTGGTCGCCTTCATCTATGGCACCGCGCTGTTCGGCTCGACGTACCTGCTGCCGGTCTACATGCAGGTGGCGCTACACCTGTCGGCCTCGCACGTGGGCACCATCATGCTGCCGGCGGGGATCGTGCTGGCGTTCACGATCGCGTGGGTCGGCCGCCTCGCCGACCGTCGGCCCACGTGGGTGCTGGTCAGCATCGGGCTGGTGCTGCTGGCGGTGTCGTTCTCGCTGATGCTGTTTCTGCACCTGCGCAGCCCGATCTGGCCGCTGGTGCTGTTCGTCGTCATCGGCCGTGTGGGGCTCGGCTTCATCCTGCCGTCGCTCAACCTGGGGTCGATGCGGCCGCTGGCCAAGCCGTTGATCCCGCAGGGCGCCAGCGCGATCAGCTTCGTGCGCATGCTGGGCGGGGCGGCGGGCGTCAGCCTGTGCGCGATCGTGCTCGAGTGGCGGCTGGCCGCGCACGGCGATTCGCTGGCCAGCAGCCTGACCAGCGACGCCCGCCTCGCGGCCTTCAACGAAGCGTTCATGATGCTCGCCGGGCTTTGTGTCGTCGCCGTTTGCGCCGCGTCCCAATTGCGCGAGAAAAAGGCGCTCTAATTCCTGCCATGTGCCAACTTCTAGGGATGAACTGCAACACGCCCACGGACGTGACCTTCAGCTTTGCCGGCTTCGCCCAGCGCGGCGGCCGCACCGACCACCATGCCGACGGCTGGGGCATCGCCTTCTTCGAGGACCGCGGCCTGCGCCACTTCGTGGACCACCAGCCGGCCTGCGACTCGCCGGTGGCCGAACTGATCCGGCGCTACCCGATCAAGAGCCAGCACGTCATCTCGCACATCCGCAAGGCGACGCAAGGCCAGGTGAACCTGCAGAACTGCCACCCCTTCGTGCGTGAGCTCTGGGGCCGCTACTGGGTGTTCGCGCACAACGGCGACCTGAAGGACTTCCGCCCGCGCCTGCACGGCAGCTTCCACCCGGTCGGCACGACCGACAGCGAGCATGCCTTCTGCTGGATCATGCAGGAGCTGGCCAAGTCGCATGCGGGCGTTCCGAGCATCGAGGAGCTGACGCTCACGCTGCGCGAACTGGCGCCGCAGATCGCCAGGCACGGCACCTTCAACTTCATGCTGTCCAACGGCCAGGCGCTGTGGGCGCACGCCTCGACCAGCCTCTGCTACATCGAGCGCAAGCATCCTTTCAACCAGGCGCACCTGGCCGACGAGGACATGTCGATCGACTTCGCGCGGCACACCACGCCCACCGACCGGGTCGCCATGGTGGTGACCACGCCCCTGACCACCAACGAGACCTGGACGCCCTTCGCCAGCGGCGAACTCAAGGTATTTGTCGACGGTCGCGCGCTGGATTCCGCTCGCGGCCACTGAGTCGGCCTCGCCGTTCGAGCAGAATCGCGGTCGGCGCCGACGCCAACGGCATGGTCGGCTTCATGTTACGGTCGGCGCCTTCAGGGAGAGCGAACATGAGGAGACGGTATTTCCTGCTGGGCGGCGCTGCCGCGGCCGGCGCACTCGCGGTGGGCTGGGCGGTCCTCCCGCCCGACCAGCGATTGATGCCCGCCACCCCGCTGCCGGTGGCCGAGGGCCAGGTTGCCCTCAATGGCTGGGTTCGCATCGGTGCCGACAACACGGTCACCGTGACGATGACGCAGGCCGAGATGGGCCAGGGCATCCACACCGGCCTGGCCATGCTGCTGGCCGAGGAGATCGATGCCGACTGGTCGCAGATCCGCCTCGGCGCAGCGACAACCGACAAGATCTACAACAACACGACGAGCGTGGTCGACGGGTTGCCCTTTCATCCGGACGACGACAGCCGCACCCGACATGCCGCCGAGCGGATCGTCGGGAAGCTGATGCGCAAGTTGCCCGGCGGGGCCATCACCGGCGGCTCGTCCAGCATGAAGGACCAGTGGCTGCCGATGCGCGAGGCCGGCGCGTCGGCGCGAGCGCTGCTGATCGCCGCCGCGGCCGACACCTGGAAACTGCCCGCCGCCGAATGCCGTGCCGAGGCCGGCCGCATTCTCCACGCGTCCGGCAAGAGCGCCTCCTTCGGCGAACTGGCCGCGCAGGCCGCGAAGATGCCGCTGCCCGACCAGGTCGCGCTGAAGGATCCGGCGCACTTCAAGCTGGTCGGGCAACCGCTGCATCGCTTCGAGAGCGCGGCCAAGCGCGACGGCAGCGCGGTTTTCGGCCTCGATGTGAAGCTGCCCGGCATGCTCCACGCGACCGTGGCGTTGTGCCCGGTCATCGGCGGTACGCTGGCGCGTTTCGATGCGGCGGCTGCGAATGCATTGCCCGGCGTGCGCAAGGTGGTGTCGGTGGGCGGCGGCGTCATGGGCGCGCCGGCCGCGGTGGCGGTGATCGCGGACACCCCCTGGCACGCCATCAAGGCGCTGCGCGCGCTGCAGATCGAATGGGACGAAGGCAACCTTGCGGGGCTTTCCAGCAGCGTCGACATCGACCGCCTGGCCCAGACTCTGGACAGTGAACAAGGCAGCGCCTACGAAGAGCGTGGCGATGCCGTGGCGGCGCTCGCAGCGGCCAGCAGGCGCATCAGCGCCGAGTACCGCGCGCCCTACCTCGCCCACGCAACGATGGAACCCATGAACTGCACGGTGCAGTTCAAGGACGGCGCGGCCACGGTCTGGGCGCCGACGCAGGCGCCCGGCCTGGCGCGCATGGCCGCGGCGCGCGCGCTCGGCATCGACACCGACAAGGTGCAGGTCCACGAGACCTACCTGGGCGGCGGCTTCGGGCGCCGCACCGAATCGGACTTCGTCGCGCTGGCCGCGGCCATTGCACGAGAAGGCGACGGCGCGCCGGTGCAGACCTTCTGGCTGCGCAAGGAAGACATGCGCCATGACTTCTACCGCCCGGCCTGCGTGGCCCGCTTCGAGGCCGGGTTCGACGCGCAGGGCCGGCTGCAGGCATGGCATGCGCGCTCGGCCGGCCAGTCGGTCATGCACCAGGTCACGGAGCGGGTGTTCGGCATGCCCGGCATGGGGCCGGACAAGACCCTGGCCGAGGGCAGCTTCGACACCGCCTACGGCTTTCCGAACGTGCGTGTCGCGCATCAACTCGTGCGAAGCCCGGTGCCCGTGGGCTTCTGGCGTTCGGTAGGGCATTCGCACCAGGCCTTCTTCACGGAGAGCTTCATCGACGAAGCCGCTGCTGCTGCAGGCAAGGACCCGCTCGCCTTCCGCCTCGACCTGCTCGCGCAACAGCCGGGCCACAAGCGGGTCTTGCAACGTGCGGCCGACCAGGCCGGCTGGGGCCAGCCGCTCGCCCCCGCGGCCGACGGCGCGCGGAAGGCGCGCGGCCTGGCCCTGCATCGAAGCTTCGGCAGCATCGTGGCGCAAGTCGCCGAGGTCTCGGTCGGGCCCGACAAGGCGATCCGGGTGCACCGCGTGGTGTGCGTGATCGACTGCGGCTTTCCGGTCAATCCGAACCTGATCCGGCAGCAGATGGAGAGCAGCATCGTGTTCGGCCTCTCGGCGGCGCTGCAGGGCGAGATCACGCTCGAGAAGGGACGCGTCGTCCAGAGCAATTTCCACGACTACCCGGTCATGCGGATGCAGGACGCACCCGTGATCGAAACCGACATCCTGCCGAGCACCCGGCATCCCGAGGGCATCGGCGAGCCAGGCACGCCGCCGATCGCGCCGGCCGTGGCCAATGCGCTTTTCACACTCACCGGGCAGCGCATCCGTACGCTGCCGCTCAAACTCGCCTGAAGAACCCGCACCATGCCCACCTCACTGAACATCAATGGAAAAGACATCGAAGTGAAGTCCGAAGCCGACACCCCGCTGCTGTGGCTGCTGCGCGGCGAACTTGGCATGACCGGCACCAAGTTCGGCTGCGGCATGTCGCTGTGCGGCGCCTGCACGGTGCACCTGGACGGCGAAGCCGTGCGCAGTTGCGTCACGCCGCTCTCGGCGGCTGTCGGAAAGCATGTCACGACCATCGAGGGACTGGCCGGCAAGGAGGCCGACGCCTTGCGCGCCGCGTGGACCGCGGTCGACGTGGTGCAGTGCGGCTACTGCCAGAGCGGCCAGCTCATGAGCGCCTGTGCCCTGTTGCGCAAGACGCCCCGGCCGACCGACGCGGAAATCGACCAGGCCATGAATGGAAACATTTGCCGCTGCGGCACTTATTCACGGATTCGAGCCGCAATTCACCAAGCGGCTGTTGCATAACGCAGGAAAACCATTATTTCGGAGCGTACGGAACGGCAATAATAACGGTTCTCATTAGTATTCGCATTGGAACCGCTTACATGCCCGCCCACGCCTTCCGCCCGCTCCCGCACGTCACCGCCACGCTGCTCGCCGTTTCGGCCTTCGCCGCGCATGCCCAGAACGCGGCGGCACCCGCGCAGCCGCAGGCGGGCGTGCTGCCGACGATCACCGTGGACGCGGCGGCCGACGCATCGGCTGAAGGCCTGACCAAGCCGTACGCAGGCGGCCAGGTGGCGCGCGGCGGCCGCATCGGCATCCTGGGCAACCAGGACAACATGAACACGCCGTTCAGCATCAACAGCTTCACGCAGGAGTTGATCGCGAACCAGCAGGCGCAGAGCATCGGCGACGTGCTGTTGAACGACCCGGGCGTGCGCGTGGCGCGCGGCTTCGGCAACTTCCAGCAGACCTACTTCGTGCGCGGCTTCCCGGTCGCCTCGGATGACGTGGCCTACAACGGGCTCTACGGCCTGGTGCCCCGGCAGTACATGGCGGCGGAACTGGTCGAGCGCGTGGAGGTGTTCCGCGGCGCGAGCGCCTTCCTGAACGGCGCCGGCTCGGGCGCGACTTCGGGCGGCGGCCTCGGCGGCCTGATCAACGTGGTGCCCAAACGCGCCGCCAGCGAGTCGCTGACCGAGGTCACGGCCGGTGTCGAAAGCAGCCAGACCGGCTATGTGGCCGCCGACATCTCGCGCCGCTTCGGCCCCGACCAGGCGACGGGCATCCGGCTGAACGCGGCCGGCCGCGACGGCGGCACCGGCGCCGGCGACGAGCGAGCCCGGCTCGGCCTGGTCTCGGTCGGCCTCGACTGGCACAGCAGCAACGTGCGCCTGTCGGCCGACTTCGGCTACCAGAACTACGAACTCAAGCGCTCGCAACCCAGCCTGACGCTGGCCGCGGGCATTCCAGTGCCGAAGGCCCCGGACGCCTCCAAGGGCTTCTCGCAGCCGTGGACCTTCTCGAACGAACGCGACACCTTCGCCACCGTGCGCGGCGAAGTCGACATCACGCAAAACGTGACGGCGTGGGCCGCCGTCGGTGGCCGCCAGGGCCGCGAGTTCGCCGCCTTCGCACCGCCGACGCTGACCTCGATCGACGGCACCACCACGAGCTATCGCTTCGACAACCAGCGCGACGACAACATCGCCACCGGTGAGGTCGGCATCCGCGGCAAGTTCAGGACCGGGAGCGTCGGCCACGTGCTCACGGCGTCCGGCTCGATCTTCAGTTCGGACTCCAACGTGAACTACGGGCTGTCGAACAACTTCGCCAACAACCTGTACTTCCCCTACCCGGTTCCGCCCCAGACCACGCCGTTCACCGGCAGCTTCGGCGAATCGATCAAGAACAGCAGCTTCGCGTTGGGCGACACGATGTCGTTCTGGGATGACCGCGTGCTGCTTACGCTGGGCGCGCGCGACCAGAAGATCGACGACCAGACCTTCGGCCCGTTCGGCGCGGCCTACTCCGCGTCGAGGACGAGCCCGATGGGCGGCCTGCTCGTCAAGGCGACCAAGGAGATCTCGGTCTACGGCAACTACATCGAAGGCCTGGTCAAGGGCGACACCGCCCAGGGCGTCAACATCATCAACCAGGGCCAGGTGTTCGCACCGTACGTGGCCAAGCAGAAGGAAGTCGGCGTCAAGTACGACGGCGGCAATTTCGGCGGCGCGCTCTCGTACTTCACCACCAACAAGCCGAGCGCCTACGTGCAGAACGGCGTCTACGGGGTGTTTGGCGAACAGCGCAACAAGGGGGTCGAGCTGACGGTGTACGGCGAGCCCGCCAAGGGCCTGCGCCTGCTCGGCGGCGCGACCTTCCTCGACGCGAAGCAGGTCAGCACGCCCGGCGGCCTGCTGGACGGCAACCGCGTGATCGGCGTGCCGAAGCAGCAAGCCAATTTCGGCGTGGACTGGGACGTGCCGGGCGTGCGCAACCTGTCGCTCAACGGCCGAGTCCTCTACACCTCCTCCGTGTACGCCGACGGCGCCAACCTGCAGCAGGTGCCGTCGTGGACTCGCTTCGACATCGGCGCGCGCTACCTGGTCGACATCGGCAACAACCGCCTGCTCACGCTGCGTGCCCGCATCGACAACCTGACCAACAAGAACTATTGGGCCTCGGCCGGCGGCTATCCCGGCGCCGGCTACCTGACGCTGGGCACGCCGCGCACCTTCTCGCTGACCGGGACCATCAACTTCTGAATCTGATCGGGCGCCGATGCGTTCCTTCTGCACGCTCATCCATCGCTGGGCCGGGCTCGCCGTCGCGCTGTTCCTGATCGTCGCCGGGCTGACCGGCGCGGTGACGTCGTGGGACCACGAGATCGACGAGTGGCTGAACAGCGCGCTCTACGACACCGACAGCCGCGGCGAGTTTCGCGATCCGATCACACTCGCCACGTCGATCGAGGCCGCGGACCCGCGCGCGAAGGTGAGCTACATCCCGCTGAACTTCGAGATCGGGCATACGGCGGGTTTTTTCGTCGAGCCGCGCACCAATCCGGCGACGCAGCAACCGTTTGTGCTGGGCTACAACCAGGTCTTCGTCGACCCGGTCACGGCGAGGATGATCGGCCGGCGCGATTCCACCGCCGTGTCGCTCTCGCGCGAGAGCCTCATGCCATTCCTGCGCACGGTGCACTACAGCCTGCACATTCCCGCGATGTGGGGCACCGACCGCATCGGTTACTGGATCATGGGCACCGTGGCGCTGGTCTGGCTGCTCGACAGCTTCGTGGCGCTCTATCTCACCACGCCGCGGCGCCTGCGGCCTTCCGTGCATCCTGACCATCGCACCCCCAAGGGCTGGCTGTCGCGCTGGATGCCGGCGTGGGCCGTGCGCTGGCGCGCGGGCGGCTACAAGCTCAACTTCGACCTGCACCGCGCGGGCGGGCTGTGGGTGTGGATCTTCATCATCCTCATCGCCTTCACCTCGTTCTCGCTGAACCTGTACCGCGAGGTGTTCTACCCGGTGCTATCGCTGGTGTCGAAAACCACGCCGGGGCCCTACGAGACGCGCCCCATAGCGCCGCTGGGCACGACCATCGCGCCGATGCTGGGGTTTGCCGAGATCGTCGAGCGCGCCAAGGCCGAAGCGCTACGGCGCGGCTTCGACCTGCCGCCGGGCGGCATCTACTACGAGGCGCGCTACGGTTTCTACAACGTGTCGTTCTTCCACCCCGGCGCCGAAAGCGGCCAGGGCGGCATGGGCCTGGCCAACCTCTACATCGACGCGCAAGACGGTCGCGTGCTGAGCCAGAACGTGCCCTGGAAAGGCACTGCCGCCGACGTGTTCGTGCAGCTTCAGTTTCCCCTGCACTCCGGCCGCATCCTCGGCATGCCGGGCCGCATCATGATGTCTCTGATGGGCTTGATGGTGGCGATGCTGTCGGTCACGGGCATCGTGATCTGGGAGCGCAAGCGGCGGTCGCGCCGCCTGCAGGCCCTGCGCGAGGCCGAGGCCGAGGCTCAGCGCGGCGCCAGGTCCATCGCCGCGAGGAAGTCGCCTCTCAACGCCAGGTAGCGGAAGCGCGAGGTCAGCAACTTGAGCCGCTCTTCGGCGCGGCGCTGCTGCGCCACGAACCGGCTGTCGAGCAGTTGCACCAGTTGCGTCAGGCTGCGGCGGCCGGCCTGGAACTGAATGTCGCCCGCGCGCACCAGCTCATCGTATTGGGCGATCTGGAGGTCGAGCTGGGCGATGGCCTCTTCACTGTGCGCAATGCGCGGCGGCAGGGTCGCAAGCTCGGCCTGCACGGTGCGCAGCACGCGATCCGCCTCGGCCTTGGCCGCCGTCGCGCGCAACACGCCTTCGGCACGCCGCGCCTGGTTCTCGCCGCCCAGCGGCAAGTCCCATCGCGCAGTGACTTGCCAGCCGCGCAATTGCGTCGGGTCGGAAGCGGGCACGGTGTTGTTGCTCAGCAGCTTGTTGTATTCCACGTCCACGCGCGGCGAAAAGCTCGACAGCCATGGCAGCACGCGCTGCTGGGCCGCGTCGGCGCGCAGCTCGGCCGCGGCCACGACGCCGGCGGATCCGGTCGGCGCATCGTTGGCCAGCAATTGGGCAGGCAGCTTCACCGGCTTGGTCGGATTCAACTCGCTGCCCGTGATGATGATCATGCGGTCGCGGGCCGAACGCAGGTCGGCCAGCAATTGGCCTTGCGCCACTTCGGCGTCGAGATAGGCCGCCTGGGCCTGGCGCGCATCGACATCGGCCAGCTTGCCCAACTCGTTGGACCGCTGCACCTGGGCCAGCAGGCGCCTGGCTTCCTTCATGCGCTCGTGCGAAAACGGCAGGAGCTCCTCGTGCCGCAGGATCTCGGCGTAGGCATCCGCGATGCGTTCGCCGATTTCCTCGCGCGCACGACGCACGTCCTGCTGCGCCGCCGCAACGTCTTGCGTGGAGCCCTTGAACTCGACCAGGTCGTTGCCACTATTGAAGACGTTCCACCGCAGCGCAACGTTGGACTGGTCGGTCGTTCCCTGCACCACGCGCCCGAAATTGCGATCGTCCGATCGGCCGCGCGAACCCTGCACGCTGAGCACCGGGCCAAGGCGCGAGCGAGCCTGCGCGCGGCGCTCCTCGGTGACGCCCAGCAATGCGCTGGACACCTGCAGTTGCGGGTCTTGCTCCAGCGCGCGGGCCAACAGTTCCTGCAAGGATTCGGCGGGCCCGCTCGGAGCCGGCAGGCCCTGCGACGCACGGACGCCGCCCGGCAGGACGTCACCGGCCGCCACGGTGCGTTGCTGCGCGATCACGGTCGAGGATGCGGCCAGCATGCAGCATGCAAGGAGGACCGCGGCGGACAGGCGCGAGGGCCTGGTGGAATCAAATGGGTTGTACATATCAACGTTCCTGCAATGCGCCCTGCACGCCGCGCAACACGGGCTTGAGCAGGTACTGCATGACGCTGCGCTGACCCGTCAGGATGCTCACGTCGAGGGGCATGCCGGGGCTGATCGCCAGGGGCTTGCCGTGCTCCTTGAGTTGGTCGCGCGCGGCCGTCAGCTGCACTTCGAAATAGGACTCGCCCTTTTCGTCGGTGATCGCATCGGCGCCGACGCGCTCAACCGTTGCATCCATCTGTCCGTAGGTCGAGGAGTCGTAGGCCAGCACGCGGGCGTGTGCGGCCTGGCCGGGATGCAGGAAGCCGATGTCGCTCGGCAGCACGCGCGCCGTCATCTGCAGCAAGGCCTCGTCGGGCACGATGTCGACGATCGGCTTGCCGGGCAGCGCCACGCCGCCCTTGGTCGGCACCAGCACGCGGTTGACGACACCATCCACCGGCGACGACAGCTCGCGCCGCGCCACGCGGTCTTCATGGCCTTCGAGGGTCGATGCCAGGCTGGTGACCTTGGTTTCGAACTCGGAGCGTTCCGCGCCCCACTGCGCACGCAGTCGCGACGAGCTCTGCGTGGCCGCGGCGTCGGCTTCGGCCAGGCCGGCCTTGAGCCGCGGGATCGATTGGCGCAGCGCATCGAGCTCGGCCTTTTGGGCCAGCAGCTTCTGTTGCGCGCTCAAGTAGTCGGCACGCGCGCCCGCGCCTTCCTTGAACAGGCGCTCCTCGATGGCGAAGCTCTCTTCGGCCACCTTCACGGAGGGCGCGAGCGATTGCATGCGGGCTTGCGCTTCGCGCAGTTCGCCGCTGTGACGCGCAGTGCCTTCACGTGCGGCATCGATGCCCGCGTTGTATTCGCGCAGGGCGTCGCGCCACAGCTGCGTTTCCTTTTCGATCAGCTCGGGCGCTTCCGTGCGCCAGGCCGGATCGAACTTCGGCGAGCCGCCGTTGAGCAACGCGTCGGTGCGCGCACGACCGGCCAATGCAGCGAGGTAGCGCTGGCGGTTCTCACCGAGACCCGCGGTGTACTGGGCGGTGTCCAGCCGAACCAGCAACTGGCCCTTCCTGACCTTCTGGCCGGCGGACACCAGCATTTCCTGCACGATGCCGCCTTCCAGGCTCTGCACTTCCTGCAGCTTGCTCGGGGCGGTGACAACGGCCTTGGCCTGCACCGCGACGTCGAGGCTGGCGAAGGTGGCCCAGACCAGGGACACCACGATGAACACGGCGACCACCGCCACCATGGCCAGGACGGTCCGGCGCGGCCCGTGGTCGGGATCGGGATGGGATGCCGGCATCGGCCGGGCTTTCAGTTCTTCACTCACGATGCAACTCGCATTTCGTTGGATGGGGCCTGGGGTGCGGCGGGCCTGGCGTCGTTGCCCTGCGGGCGTTGCGCCAAGGCCTTCAGCACTTCGTCGCGCGGACCGTCGGCCACGACGCGGCCCCGGTCCATGACGACGAGACGGTCGATCAGCGCCAGCATCGCCATGCGGTGCGTCACGAGGACCACGGTCGTGCGCGGCAGCGCGCGCAGCCGGGCGATCAACTTCTGTTCGGTGGCCGGGTCGACCATGCTGCTGGGCTCGTCGAGCAGGAGCAGTGGCGGTCGCATCAGCAGTGCGCGTGCAATGGCGACCAGCTGGCGTTGTCCACCCGAGAGGCGTTCGCCGCGCTCGCCCACGGCCGTGGCCACGCCCTGCGGCAACTGGGTGACGATCTCGTCGAGGCAGGAATTGCGCATCGCCGCGAGCAAGGTGTCGTCGTCGGCCTGCACGCGGCCCATCTCGATGTTCTCGCGCATGGTGCCGTGGAACAGCGTGACGTCCTGCGGCACGTAGCCGATCTGGCGCCGCAGCGAGAGCGGCTCCAGTTGCGTGCTCATGATGTCGTCGACCAGCACCGCGCCGGTGGCCGGTGCGTACTGGTTGAGGATGAGCTTGAGCAAGGTGCTCTTGCCCGAGCCCAGCTTGCCGATGATGCCGACGCGCTCGCCAGGGCGAATGCGCAGGTTCAAGCGCTCGATCGTCGGCGGCTGCTTCGGATAGCCGAAGCTCATGTCGCGGAACTCGAGCATGCCGCTCAGCGGCGGCGCCTGCAGGCTCGCGGCGGCCTCGTCGGTCGGCGCGGCCATGATCTTGTTGAGCGCGGTGTAGCTCAGCTTGGTCTGCTCCCAGCGCAGCACCAGCCCGGCGATCTGGCTGACCGGCGACAGTGCCCGAGCGGTCAGCATGCTCACCGCGATGATCTGGCCCATGCTCAACGAGTGATCGACCGCCAGCATCGCGCCGACCGCCACCACCGCCACGCTCGCCAGGCCCAGCACCGCCGTGTTGGCGGTGTTCATGCGGGTGGTGATCTCGCGCGTCTCGAGGCTGTTGTGCGCGATCGCCTGCGTCAGCGACTCCCACTTGCGACGGCTCCACGCTTCGGCGCCCAGCGCCTTCACCGTGTCGAGTCCGTTCATGGTCTCGAACAGGTGCGCGGTGCGCTGCGAGCTTTCCTGCATCGACTCGTTGACCTTGCGTGCCAGCGGCTTGCGTGAAGCGAAGGAGATGCCGAGCAGGATCGGGATACAGACCAGCGGCACCAGCGCCAGCTTGCCGCCCACCAGCGCGATGACGATCAAGTACAGCAACATGAAAGGCAGGTCACCGAGCACGGTGAGCGTGCTGGTGGCGAAGAATTCGCGCACCGATTCGAAGTCGCGCACCGTGTTGGCCAGCACGCCACCCGAAGCCGGCCGGTCAGCCGCGCGCATGCGCAGGCATTGCGCGAACACCTTGGCCGACAGCGCCACGTCCATGCGCCGCGCGGCGGTCTCGAGCAGATTGCTGCGCAGCAGGCGCATCGTGAACTCGAAGCCCGTCAGCAGGATGACCGCGGAGGTCAGCACGCCCAGGCTGCCGAGCGCGTTGTGCGGAATCACGCGGTCGTACACCGCCATGCTGTAGAACGGAATCAACGCGCCGAAGATGTTCAGCGCAACGGTACCGAGCAAGGCCCAGGCGAACATCCAGCGGTTGCGCTCGAAGGTGTCCCAGAACCAGCGGCCAACCTGCGGCAAGGTGTAGAGCAGGCTGCGCTGGTCGAAGTGGAGTTGCGGCCTGGCGGCGAGCCATTGCGCGTTCGGCGCCTCGCGCTCGATCGCCTCGGCGTCCAGCCAGCTCACGCCCTCGATGCCAGGCAGATGGCATTCCATCTGCCCGTCCTTGAGCGAGAGCACCACCACGCAGCGCCCGTTGTCGCCCAGCACCAGCGCAGGGAGTTCGGTGTGCCTGCGGCGCTTGCCCGCACCCAGCAGCGTGCCGTTCAGGCCACCATGGCTCAGCATCTGGGCCAGCGCTTCCGAACCGGGAACCTGGCGATGGTCATGTTCATGCGCGGCCAGGCTGTCGCGCAGGCGCTCGACCTGGATCGGGGTGCCGAAGAAGCGAGCGAGGAAGACGATGCTTTCCTGCAGTGGGGATTGGGGCAACAGCGTTTCGGTGCTCGGCTCTGGCGAGGATAGAGGAGGGATTTGTTCGATCATTGGGAGCCCGGTCAGAAGGGGACATGACGAAAGCCATGCAGTGCCCGAGGGAGCTCCAGTGCGCATGCCCCAGCGATGGACCCCGGCAAGACGGGCCACTGCTGGACAAGGCTTCACTCCCTTTCAGACTGCCCGAATCATCGCGTCCGGGCCGTCAGGTGGCTATGCGAAACGTCTGCGGCCGATGCGGAATCGGCCTGCGAGCACGTAAGAAAAAAAACGGTGACCGGGCCACCAGGGCCCGGTCACCGTTCGTTCAGCGTTCGATCAGGCCGCGGCGGCGTGCGACTGTCCGCTGTTCATGGCTGCCACCAGCTTGCGCAGCACATCCGCCGCATCGCTGACATCCATCGTTGCATCCGCATCGTTGGATGCGACCGCGGTGGTCGGCGCGACCGTGCCCAGCACGCCATCGAGCGAGTCGTGGCCCAGCAGATCCGAAAGCGTCGGCGCCGCACCGTTCGAACCGGCAAAGAACACGTCTTCGGTCATCAGCGTGCTGCCATCGGTGCGCGTTGCCGTGGACTCGATGTGCAGCTTGCCCTGTGCGTCGTAGGTCAACGACAGTTCGGTGCCGACGGCTTCGATGCCGTGCTGCGCCAGCGTCTGGATCTCACCCGACTGCACCACCGCGTCGCCGTTGTCGACCCACAGCTCGATGCCCTTGAGTTCGCGACCCGCGAGCTTGCCGTCGTGGTTGATGTCCAACGCTGCCAGCTTGTAGTAGCCGTTGCCGTAGGCACCGCCCTGATCACCGAACAAGCGTGCGCCGTTCATGTCGTGCGCGGCGTTGCCATCGCGGTTGTCGATCAGGATGCCGTCGCCGGAACCGTTGAACCACTCGGTGGTTTCCTTGGTGCCGTCGCCGTTCATGTCGAACTGCACCGTGTGGCCCAGTGCGGCATGCGCGTCCTTGTCGTATGACGACGTTGCGCCGGTGACACCGATCTTGCCGTCGCCGTTGAGGTCCAATGCGATGGGCGTGCTGATGACGGTCATGCCGGTATTCGACAGGATGGAGCCGTCGTAGCAGTACGGGTTGGCGACGGTGCCCGTGTCCTGCATCTGCCACGTCAGGTTGTAGACCTGGAAGGCACTCCGGAAATCAAGGTCCAGTTTGCCGGCATTGATATCGTCCACGGAGATCGTGTAGGTCTGGCCTTGGCTGAAGTCCAGCACCTGGCCGTTGTAGACGATGTCGGCATAGGCCGCCGTCGCCCCCTTCAAACCAGAGACCACCACCGCCTTCAGCGTGTCGGCGTCGTTGGCAACACCGGTGTTGTACGTCCCGAACTGCTGCAACTGGTCGGCTGTGTCGCTGTAGGTGCCAAAGTCCGCCAACGTGTAGCCGTGGACCCAATGCGTCACGCCTCCCGCTACGTAAATGTTTTCCCAACCGCCGGGATGGTACCCGGCACCGCCGTTGGCGACGAGTGCGTCGGAGATGGGATTGATCGTCACGTCCACCGTCTGCATCGACCGGTTGCCCGCCGCGTCTTCCACTGTGTAGACCAGCTTGTCGTTGCCGTAGTAGTTGGTCATGGTCTTGTAGGTGACCGTGCCGTCCGCAGTGAACGAGATCGCCCCTGCCTTGCTCTGGAACGTACTGTCGAGGGCGGTGGTCTCATGGGCCACGCCGATCAGTTTCAAGCCAGGATTGTCGTTGGCCAGCACGTTGAAGGTTACCGAGCGGTCCTCGCAAACCTTCACGACATCCGCCTTGGTGCCGAGCGTCGCCAGAAGGCCAGCATCCAGCGTGAAGTTCTGTTCGCCAGCCGCCAGCGTGACGACCTGGGTCGCGCCGCCGAGGTCGGCATCCGAATCCGAAGCATCGCTGCCGATATCGGACTTGGTGAACATATAGCCGTCGGGACGCTGGAATTCGACCTGGTAGGGCATGCCGGGCGTGAGAGCGTAGAAGTGGTAGCCACCGTTGGCGTCCGTCACCACTGTGGCGGTGGTGTCATCGGCCGTGCCCAGCACCTTGTCGGCGCCACCGCCATGCAAGATCACCTGCACGCCGGCTGCGCCAGCTTCGCCGGCATCCTGCTGGCCGTTGGCGTTGGTGTCGTACCAGACGCGATCCCCGAGCGCAGCCGACTTCACGATGCCGGCATCGACGTCGGTGCGATCCTGGCCCGCTGCCAGCGTGATCTTGTCGGTGAGGCCCGTTGCCTGGTTGGCGTCGCTGTCGGCCGTGTCGTAGGCGTTGTTGCCGTAGTTGGCCGTGGTGAACGCGGCGCCCGGTTCCAAGCCGCTGAACCGTACCTGGTAGTCGCCCGCCGTGAGGCCGGTGAACAGGTAGTTGCCGTTGGCATCGGTGGTCTTGGTCTGCACCACCAGGTCATCGAAGGTGCCGAACACACCGTCGAATCCCGCGGTCTTGAGTTCCACCTTGATGCCGGCCACCCCGGTGGTCTCGTCCTGGTAGCCGTTGTTGTTGGTGTCGACCCATACCTTGTCGCCGATGCTGCCCAGGCGTCCGGTGATACCGATGTCCAGCGTCAGGTTGTCTTCGCCCTTGCCGAGCTTGACCACGTCGGTGTAGCCGCCCACGCGGTCCGCATCGAGCTTGGTCAGGTCGGAGTCGGTGGCATCGTTGCCGCCAGCGTTGGCGAGGGTGACTTCTTCGGTCGCGGCGTTGAGGCCGTAGCCGTTGTAGGTCTTGACGGCGTAGTTGCCCGCAGCCAGGTCGGTGAACTTGTAGTTGCCGTTGGCATCGGTGTACTTGTCGGCCACATACACATCGTCGGCGGTCCCGGCCACGCCGTCTGCCCCGACGTTGTACAGGCGAACCAGCACATTGGCCTTGCCTGCCTCGCCCGCGTCCTGCACGCCGTTGCGGTTGGCGTCGAACCAGACGCGGTCGCCCAGGCTGGAGAGCTTGTCGCGCACGCCCGCGTCCACGTCGGTGCGGTCCTGGCCCGCGCCCAGCGTGATCTTGTCGGTGCGGCCCGTGACCTGGTCGGCATCGCTGTCGGCCGTGTCGTAGCCATTGCCGCCGTAGTCCTTGGTGGTGAACTCGGTGCCCGGCTGGATGCCGCTGAACTTCACCTGGTAGTCGCCAGCGCTGAGGCCGGTGAACAGGTAGTTGCCGTTGGCATCGGTGGTCTTGGTCTGCACGACCTGGTCGTCGAAGGTGCCGAACACGCCGTCGGTGCCGGCCGTCTTGAGTTGCACGGTGACACCGGCCACGCCGGTGGTCTCGTCCTGGTACCCGTTGCGGTTGGTGTCGACCCACACCTTGTCGCCGATGCTGCCCAGGCGCGCGGTGATGCCGATGTCCAGCGTCAGGTTGTCTTCGCCCTTGCCGAGCTTGACCACGTCGGTGTAGCCGCCCACGCGGTCCGCATCGAGCTTGGTCAGGTCGGAGTCGGTGGCGTCGTTGCCGCCGGCGTTGGGGACGGTGGCTTCTTCGGTCGCCGCATTGAGGCCGTAGCCGTTGTAGGTCTTGACGGCATAGTTGCCCGCAGCCAGGTCGGTGAACTTGTAGTTGCCGTTGGCGTCGGTGTACTTGTCGGCCACTTGCACGTCGTCGCCGGTACCGGCCACGCCGTCCGCGCCGACGTTGAACAGGCGCACCAGCACATTGGCCTTGCCTGCCTCGCCCGCGTCCTGCACGCCGTTGCGGTTGGTGTCGAACCAGACGCGGTCGCCCAGGCTGGAGAGCTTGTCGCGCACGCCTGCGTCCACGTCGGTGCGGTCCTGGCCCGCACCCAGCGTGATCTTGCCGGTGCTGCCCGTGACCTGGTCGGCATCGCTGTCGGCCGTGTCGTAGCCATTGCCGCCGTAGTCCTTGGTGGTGAACTCGGTGCCCGGCTGGATGCCGCTGAACTGCACCTGGTAGTCGCCCGCCGTCAGGCCGGTGAACAGGTAGTTGCCGGTGGCATCGGTGGTCTTGGTCTGCACCACCTGGTCGTCAGCGGTGCCGAACACGCCGTCGGTGCCGGCCGTCTTGAGTTGCACGGTGACGCCAGCCACGCCTGTGGTCTCGTCCTGATAGCCGTTGCGGTTGGTGTCGACCCACACCTTGTCGCCGATGCTGCCCAGGCGCGCGGTGATGCCGATGTCCAGCGTCAGGTTGTCTTCGCCCTTGCCGAGCTTGACCACGTCGGTGTAGCCGCCCACGCGGTCCGCATCGAGCTTGGTCAGGTCGGAGTCGGTGGCATCGTTGCCGCCGGCATTGGCGATGGTGACTTCCTCGGTCGCGGCGTTGAGTCCGTAGCCGTTGTAGGTCTTGACGGCATAGTTTCCCGCAGCCAGGTCGGTGAACTTGTAGTTGCCGTTGGCGTCGGTGTACTTGTCGGCCAATTGCACATCGTCGCCGGTACCGGCCACGCCGTCCGCGCCGACGTTGAACAGACGCACCAGCACGTTGGCCTTGCCTGCCTCGCCGGCGTCCTGCACGCCGTTGCGATTGGTGGCGGTCTTGTAGAAACCTGCATCGACGGTGTTGTTGGTTTCACCGACACCCAGCGTGTAGCAGCCGGTGAAGCCGCCTGCGCCTGCGTCGGAATCCGCTGCATCGTTCACGCCGACGTTGGACGTGCTCAGCACCGAGCCATCGAAGCTCGTGAACTGGACGATGTACATGCCCGCAGGCAGGTTGTTGAAGTGGTAGTTGCCGTTGGCGTCGGTGACGGTGCTGCCGACCTGGGCCGAGGGCACGCCATCCTGGCAGACGAACAGGTTGACGATCACGCCGGCCTTGCCGGTCTCGCCCGTGTCCTGGACGCCGTTGCCGTTGGTGTCGTTCCAGACGCGGTCGCCGAGGCTGGCCGTGTTGGGTTGCTTGAAGCCGGCATCGACGGTGGTGTTGGTTTCGCCCGAGGTGAGCGTGTAGCAGCCGGTGAAACCGTTGCTGCCGGCATCGGAGTCGAGCGCGTCGTTGCCGACATTGGCCGTGCTCAGCACCGTGCCGTCCGTGGCGATGAACTTGACCATGTAGTCGCCGGGCTTCAGGCCGCTGAAGCTGTAGTTGCCGTTGGCATCGGTGGTTTGCGTGGACACCAGGGTGCCGGGCTGGTCGTTGACGCCGCAGGTGTAGAGCTCCACCCTGACGCCGGACTTGCCGGTCTCACCCGTGTCCTGGATGCCGTTGCCGTTGGTGTCGTTCCAGACCTTGTCGCCGATGGTGGCGTACTTGTAGAAGCCGGAGTCGACGGTGGCGTTGTACTCGCCGGGGGCAAGGAAGATGACGTTCGACAGCTTGCCGTCGCTGTTGGTGCCGGACGTGGCGCTGCCGTCGGACTGGCGCGGGCTGGCCGCGTCGTAGCCTGCCGGGTCGGTGAACCGGACCTGGTAGCTCAGGCCCGGCGTGAGGCCCTTGAAGCTGTAGTTGCCGTTGGCGTCGGTGGAGGTGGTCGCGAGGATTTCGCTGGCGCCGCTGATGATGCCGTCGCCGTTGGCGTCGCGCACCAGCTGGACGGTGGCGCCGGCGATGCCGGCCTCGCCTGCGTCCTGGACGCCGTCCGCATCGGCGTCATGCCAGACGCGATCGCCGAGCTTGGCGGCCTTGGTCTCGACGATGAGATTCTGGTCGTGGCGTTGCTCCGCAGTCACGGGATCGATCACCACGGCCATCACGTCCCCGACATCAGGGACGAAGTCGTTGTGGCTCAACGCGAGCTGCGTCAGCCCGCTGGTGTCGCCGAAGTCTTCAGCCACGAGGTGCCAGATGCTGTTCTGGACATCCATGGCCGTATAGCCGGAGGTGCCGCTGCGGTAATAGTTGAGCAGCCAGTTGATGGCGCCGCTCGCAGTGAAGTTGTTGTCGGCTGCCACCTCGAAGGCCGGATAGCCATAACCGGAGTAGCTGTACCCGTTGTTGTAGTCGAGGCTGACGAACGGCTGGATGCACCAACCGTCGAGGACCGTGCCGGTCGGGCCCAGCGGCGAGACGGCGTTGAAGAGCACATCGTAGTAGCTGTCATTGCCGGGCTCCGCCGGCTTGACGACCACGATCGGAGTGGAGAAATAGGGGGTGGCCATATGAGCGGTCCTTGGCTAAAAATAATTACCCCGCTCACCCGGCGGTCGACACGAAGGCGCGACTGCACAGGAAACCGGGAACAGCAAAAGGAAGGGAGAGGCCTGCGACCGCCGGACCGAATTCAGCGGCACGTCGAACTGGAATCCCCAGGCCACGCGCGCATCTCAGCCAACTTGGTTGCGTCCGCCGGTCGCACGCTTAGGTGCTCCGCCGGTGTTGTTCATGCATCCCCCTACCAATCGAGCCCATCTACCGAAATAAATGGACCCGGCTCGGATACTAAACACAAAGTGCTATTTAGCCGACCGCCGATTGCACTAGTACGCTCGGAGACGGGAACCTTTACACGAATCGAACGGCTGCAATGTCGACGCTTTGTCACCGACAACGAGCGTCGGCTTGGCAGGTCTTTTAGCGAGGTGCACTGTCCACGCTTGCTTCCAACGCGTCGACGAAACGCCTGGGCACGTCGAAGCCGGTCTGGTCCGTGATTTCCTGGAAGCAGGTCGGGCTGGTGACGTTGATCTCGGTCACGTAGTCGCCGATCACGTCGAGTCCGATCAGCAGCAGGCCGCGTGGCGCGAGCGCACGCCCCACGGCCTCGGCGATCTTGCGGTTGCTGTCGCTCAACGGCTGCGCCACGCCCTTGCCGCCGGCCGCCAGGTTGCCGCGCACCTCGGTGCCTTGCGGGATGCGCGCCAGCACGAAGGGCACCGGCTCGCCGGCGATGATGAGGATGCGCTTGTCGCCCAGCGAGATCTCGGGCACGAAGCGCTGGACCATGATCGTCTCGGCGCCATCCTTGTTGAGCGTCTCGGTGATCGAGCCAAGGTTCAATGCATCCTCGCGCACCCGAAAGATGCCCATGCCACCCATGCCGTCGAGCGGCTTCAGGATGATGTCCTTGTGCTCGGCATGGAAGGCGCGCACGGCGGCCGGGTCGCGCGTGACCAGCGTGGGGCTGGTGAACTGCTGGAACTCCATTACCGCGAGCTTCTCGGGATGGTCGCGCAAGGCTGCCGGCTTGTTGAAGACCTTCGCGCCTTCGCGCTCGGCCTGGCCGAGCAGGTGCGTGGCGTAGATGTACTCGGCGTCGAAGGGCGGGTCCTTGCGCATGAGGATCGCGTCGAAGGTGTGCAGCGGCGTGACGCGCGCCGGCGTCTCGGTGAACCACCGGTCGGCATGGCCGGTGAGCGTGATGTCGCGCACCGTGGCCGTCACGGGCTGGCCGGTCTGCCAGCCGAGATCGGTCGGCTCGCAGGCCGACACGCTGTGGCCGCGGCGCTGCGCCTCTCGCATCATCGAGAAGGTGGTGTCCTTGTAGATCTTGAATTGTTCGAGCGGATCGGCAACGAAGAGGATGTTCATCGGGAGGCCTTTTCGGCGTTCGAGGGAGAGGATTCGGGCGCGGCGCGGCCCAGGTGCTGGATGCCCAGCGCGATGGCGCCCGCCACCACGCCCCAGAAGGCGGAGCCGATGCCCCCGAGCGTGACGCCCGAGAGCGTGACCAGGAAGGTGATGAGCGCTGCCTCGCGATGCGATTCGTCGCGCACCGCAGCGGCCAGTCCGCCACCAATCGTGCCGAGCAACGCGAAGCCGGCAATGGCCGCGACCAGTTCTTTCGGGAATGCGGTGAGCAAGCCGGTGACGGCGGCACCGAACAGGCCGATGACGACATAGATCGCGCCGCAACTGACGGCCGCGGTGTAGCGCCGCGCCGGGTCGTCGTGCGCCTCGCGGCCCATGCAGATGGCCGCGGTGATGGCGCTGAGGTTGAGCGCGAAGCCGCCGAAGGGCGCGAGCACCAGCGTTGCCACGCCGCTGATGGTGATGAGCTTGCTGATCGGCATGTCGTAGCCGGCCGCACGGATCGCGGCGACGCCGGGCAGGTTCTGCGAAGCCATCGTCACCACGAACAGCGGCAGCGCCAGGCTCACCGCTGCCTGCAGCGTGAACACCGGCATCGTGAACACCGGCATGGCCAGCTTGAAGTGCACGCCGCTCCAGGCGAGCTGGCCGCGCGACGCGACGAAGACGATCGCCACCAGCAGCGTGAGGGGCACCGCATACCGCGGCATGAAGCGCTTGGCCAGCAGGTAGGCGGCCAGCATCAGCAGCACCAATGGCAGTGCGGTCTGCGCGGCGATGAACGCCTGCAGGCCGAACCGGGCGAGCACGCCTGCAAGCAGCGCGGAGGCGATCGCCATCGGGATCTTGTTCATCACGCGCTCGAACCAGCCGGTGGCGCCCGCGATGGTGATGAGCACCGCGCAGACGATGAAGGCGCCGACCGCCTCGTTCATCGAATAACCCGCACCGGCCACGGCGAGCACCGCTGCACCCGGCGTGCTCCACGCGATCATCACGGGCATGCGCAACCACAGCGAAGGCAATGCCGAGGCCAAGCCCATGCCGAGACCCAATGCCCACATCCACGAACTGATGACTTCAGGCGTGGCGCCGAAGGCCAGCGCGGCCTGGAACACGATGGCCACCGAACTCGTGAAACCCACGAGCACGGCGACGAAGCCCGCGGTGAATGCCGAAAGGCTGAGGTCCTTGAAAAAACGCATCGGGCGATTGTGCCGGCTGGGCGGCGACGTCGCCCGACGAGGGGCTCAATGCCAGTCGGCAGCGGCGACCGGGTCCAGGCTGAAGCAGTTGGCCAGCAACAATGGTCATTGCAGGCTACGCGGCCGCCGGGCTCTTCGTCGTTGGCGGAAAGCCGCAGTCGGCGGACACGCAGTCGCTCGCCATTGCTGTGCCAGCATCGACACGATTCACGCATCCTGTCGACAATCCGGCGCAGATCGTGTGAGCAACCGGTACAGGACTTGCTCGCGATCCCGCCATGGAAATGCACTCCCGGAGACCTTGATGGACAGCCCTTCCGCCACTCTGCGCTGGCCCGACCTGCTCCCCGCGCACGATCGCTTCGACTACCGGCCGATCACGCGTCGACCCGACTACGCGTGGCCGAACGGTGCGCGGCTGGCCGTGTACATCGGCTTCAACATCGAGCACTTCGCGTTCGGCGACGGCCTGGGCGCCAGCATCGGACCAGTCTCGCCGCACCCCGACGTGCTGAACCACGGCTGGCGCGAGTACGGCAACCGGGTCGGTGCGTGGCGCTGCCTCGATCTGTTCGATTCGCTGTCACTGCCGACCGGCACGCTGATCAACACCGCGCTCTACGACCATTGCCCGGAACTGGTGCAGGCCTTCGCGGCGCGCGGCGACGAGTTGATCGGCCACGGCCACAGCAATGCCGAGTGGCAAGGGACGCTCGGCGAAGAAGCCGAGCGCGCCTTGCTGCTGCGCTGCCGCGAACGCATTGCGCGCGAAAGCGGGCAGGACTCGGCGGGCTGGCTGTCCCCGTGGATCTCGGAGAGCGCGATCACGCCCGACCTGCTGGCCGAAACCGGCTATCGCTACACGCTCAACTGGTGCCATGACGACCAGCCGATGCGCATGCGCACGCGCGGAGGCGGCTCGATCTGGTCGGTGCCCTATCCGCAGGAACTCAACGACATCCCGATGATCGTGGCGCGCCAGATGGACATGAGGGACTTCGGCGCGATGGTGGTGGACAACTTCGAGGAGATGCGGCAGCAGTCGCGCCGCCAACCGCTCGTGATGGGCCTGGCGCTGCATCCGTACATCGTCGGCCAGCCCTACCGCCTGCGCCACCTGCGTCCGGTACTGGAATGCCTAGCCGGTGCGCGGGACCGCGGCGAGATCTGGTTCACCACGCCGGGCGCCATTGCCAGCCACATGGACACGCTCGCGGCCGAACGGCCTGGCGACTTCGCATGAGCACATCCTGGCGCTGCGGCTGAACCGCGGTCATTGCGGCCATCGCGGCCAGGCCTTCGCCCGGGCGCACACGCGCGATCTTCGCGACTCCCTACAAGTCGAAGTTGGTCGGCATCATGACCACGTCGCGGATCGTCATGCCGCGCGGCCGCGTCAGCATGAACTTCACCACCTCCGCCACTTCGCTCGCCTCCAGCAGGCTGCCGGACTCCCTCGCCTCCTGCAGCTTCTCCGGCGGCCAGTCGGCCAGCAGCGCACTGATGACCGGGCCCGGTGAAATCGAGCCGACCCGGATGCCGTGCCTGAACACCTGGCGGCGCACCGTCTGCACGAAGCAGTTGATCGCCCACTTCGAGGACGCATAGACGGGCTCCCATGGCGTCGGGAAGTGCGCCGCCAGCGAACTCGTGACGATGATGTCGCCGGTCTTGCGCGCGATCATGTGCGGCAGCACGTCGTGCACGTTCTTCATCACGACGTTGACGTTGAGATTCAGCATCCGGTCGATCGCGTCGGTGTCGGCGTCGACCAGGTCGCCACCGACGTAGCTGCCGGCGTTGGCATGCAGGATGTCGAGCTGGCCGGCTTTCTCCAGCACCCGCGGCAACAGCGTCGCGCAGTCCCTGGCGTCGAGCAGGTTGATGACCAGCGGGATCACCGCATCTCCGTGCTTGCGGCAGTGGGCCTGCAACGCTGCCTCGTCGCGGTCCACCATCACCACGCGTGCGCCTGCGGCCACCATCGCCTCGGTGCTCGCCAGGCCGATACCCGACGCCGCGCCGGTGACGGCCGCGACCTTGCCTTCCAGTTCTCTTGCCATGCCGTGTCTCCAGTGCTGTCGTCTCGATGGCAACGATAGACGCCGTCGACGCTCGCAGGGATATCGCAAGGGTTTCGCGCCGATACTTTCTCGCGCCTGCGCCCGAGGGACTTCCCTGATCAAGCACGCTGTGGCGCGCGCCTGGGCCGACAGCTAGATTTCGATCTTGGAGCCCAGCTCCACCACCGCGTTGTTCGGCAACCCCAGGAAGTCCGCAGCCCCGCTCGCGTTGTGGTGCATCTGCGCGAACAGCTTCTCGCGCCACGGCGCCATGCCGCTGCCGATCGTCGGGATGACGACGTCGCGCGAGAGGAAGTAGCTGGTCGTCATCGGCTCCAGCTGGCAGCCGCGCATGCGCGCGTTCTCCAATGCGCGCGGCAGGTCGATGTCGTTCTTGAAGCCGTAGTGCACCGTGATCTGCCAGCAGTGATGGCCGAGCGCCTCGATCTCGATGCGCTTGTCCATCGGCACCCAGGGCACCTCGTGGTTGCGCACGGTGACGAACATGTTCTGGTCGTGCAGCACCTTGTTGTGCTTGAGGTTGTGCAGCAGCGCGTTCGGCACCACGCCGGGCTCCGCGGTCAGGAACACGGCCGTGCCTTCGACGCGCGTGGGCGGACTCACGAACACCGAATCCAGGAAGCTCTGCAGGTCGATGGAATCGGCACGCTGCACCTCGCCCATGAGCCGGCGGCCTTCCTTCCAGGTGATCATCAGGGTGAACACCGCGCCGCCGATCATCAGCGGGAACCAGCCGCCCTTGTGCAGCTTGAGCAGGTTCGACGCGAAGAACATGAAGTCGACGACGAAGAACCAGGCGGTCGACGCGATGCACAGCGCCAGCGGCAGCTTCCACGCGTAGCGGATCACGAAGAAGGTCAGCACCGTGGTGATCAGCATGTCGGTGGTCACGGCAATGCCGTAGGCCGCGGCCAGGTTGTCCGACGAGCGGAACATGACCACCGCCAGCACGATGGCCACGAACAGTCCCCAGTTGACGACCGGGATGTAGATCTGCCCGGCGGTCCGCACGCTGGTGTGCTCGATGTTGAGGCGCGGCAGGTAGCCGAGCTGTATCACCTGGCGCGTGACGCTGAAGGCGCCCGTGATCAGGGCCTGCGACGCGATCACCGTGGCGGCCGTGGCCAGGATCACCAATGGGATCAGCGCCCACTCCGGCGCCATGTTGAAGAACGGATTCTTCACCGCCTCGGGGTGCCCCAGCAGCAGTGCGCCCTGGCCGAAGTAGTTGAGCGTGAGCGCCGGCATGACCACCGAGAACCACGCGATGCGGATCGGTCCCTTGCCGAAGTGGCCCAGGTCGGCGTAGAGCGCTTCCGCCCCGGTCACGCACAACACCGTCGCGCCGAGGATGATGAAGCTGGTGAGCGGGTTGTCCCACATAAACTTGAGCGCGTAGTACGGGCTCAGCGCCTTGAGGATCTCCGGGTGGGTGAGGATCTGGTTCACGCCCAGCACCGCGATGACCGCGAACCAGGTCAGGGTGACCGGCCCGAAGAACTTGCCGATGCCGGCCGTGCCGCTCTTCTGCACGAAGAACAGGCAGAACAGCACTACCAGCGTGACCGGGATCACGAATTCGGTGAAGTGCGGCGACACCACTTCCAGGCCCTCGACGGCCGACAGCACCGAGATGGCCGGCGTGATGACGCCGTCGCCGTAGAAAAGCGAGGTGCCGAAGATGCCCACCAACAGCAGCACCTGGCGCAGCTTGGGCTTGTCGTGCACCGCGCGCGAGGCCAGCGCCAGCATGGCGACCAGGCCGCCCTCGCCCTCGTTGTCGGCGCGCAGCACCAGCACGACGTACTTGAGGGAAACGATGACCGTCAGGGTCCAGAAGAACATCGACAGGATGCCGTAGACGTTGTCGACGGTGAATTCCACGTGGCCATGCGCGAACACTTCCTTCATCGCATAGAGCACGCTCGTGCCGATGTCGCCGTAGACGACGCCGATGGCCGCGATGATCAGCGCGGCGGATGAGGATTTGGGGGCTGACACGAGGGTCGCTGGAAGGGCGGTCGGCGAAAGAAGTTGCCGGGCGCCGCGGGCCGCCTGCGCTGCCTCGCTCACCCTCCCGCCCTCTTTTGTCCGTTTGCTGTGGGGTGGCTATTTTGACTGCGCGGCAAGCCGCCGCAAGTGGGCCTGTGGCCCGCTCGCGTCAATCAAGGGGTGCCGGCGCTCACTCGTAGACCTCGGCGTCCGGATTGGTCGCCTCGAGTTCGTAGCTGGCCGCCACCATGGCCAGCCGGGCCACCACGCCGTACATGTAGAAGCGGTTCGGCGCGCTGGCGCCGGGTTTGGCGCCGGGCTGAGGTAAGTGCGCACTCTCCGAAAAAGCCAATGGCACGAAGCTCGCGCCCGGGGAGACCAGGCTTTCATCGGGGCTGCGGCCGGCATGCACGCGGTAAAAGCCGCCGACCACGTAGCGGTCCATCATGTAGACCACCGGCTCGGCCACGCCATCGTGCACGCGCTCGTTGGTCAGCACGCCTTCCTGCACGATCAACGGCTCGAACTCGGCGGTCGGGCTCATCATGCTGCGCGTCTTGGGGTCGAGCGAATCCAGGTCCTTCACGTCGCGCACCGTCAGCACGCCGACGCCGGCGGCGCCGTTGTCGGGCTTGATGATGGCGAAGGGCTTCTCGTTGATGCCGTATTCCTTGTACTTGCGGCGCACCTTGGTCAGCACCGTGTCGACATGGCTGGCCAGCACGTCCATGCCGGTCTTCGAGCCGAAGTTGACGCCTTCGGCGCGCGCATACATCGGGTTGATGAGCCACGGGTCGATGCCCAGCAGCTTACCGAAGCGCTTGGACAACTCCTCGTAGCTGTGGAAATGGTTGCTCATGCGCCGCGACGGCCAGGCCGCATGCAGCGGCGGCAGCAGGTACTGCTCGTGCAGGTCTTCCAGGATGCCCGGGATGCCGGCCGACAGGTCGTTGTTCAGCAGGATGGTGCAGGGGTCGAAGTTCTTCAGGCCCAGGCGGCGCTTGGTGCGCACCACGGGCTCCAGGCAGACCGTCTCGCCGTTCGGCAGCGCGATCTTCTTGGGCGACTTGATGGCCGGGTCGATGGAGCCGACCCGCACATTGAGCCCGGCCATCTGGAAGATGTGCACCAGCTGGGCGACGTTGGCCAGGTAGAAGGTGTTGCGCGAGTGGTTTTCGGGGATGACCAGCAGGTTGCGCGCTTCCGGGCAGATCTTCTCGATCGCGGCCTGTGCGGCCTGCACCGCCAGCGGAAGCATTTCCCGGGTCAGGTTGTTCCAGCCGCGCGGGAACATGTTGGTGTCCACCGGCGCAAGCTTGAAGCCGGCGTTGCGCACGTCGACCGAGGTGTAGAACGGCGGCGTGTGCTCCATCCATTCCAGCCGGAACCAGCGCTCGATGGCCGGCATGGAGTCGAGCACGCGCTGCTCGAGCTCGTTGATGGGGCCGGTCAGGGCGGTGACGAGGTGGGGGACCATGGACGGGGGACCTTCGGAAAACCGGAGTGCGATTGTAGGGAATTGGGGCTGACCCCCGGCTTTTGCAACCGCGCGATGGCGGCGACTTGGCGGCTTGCTACTTGCGCCAGAAGGAAGGCGTCAGCAGCGCCAGGAAACTCAGCAGCTCCAGCCGTCCCAGCACCATCGCGAAGGTGCAGATCCACACCTGGAAGTTCGTCAGCACGCCGAAATGCGACGACGGCCCGATGTCCCCGAGCCCCGGCCCTGTGCAGTTGACGCTGGCGAGCACGGCGCTGAAGGCGGTGATGGGGTCGAGGTCGGTCAGCACCATCAGCATGCTCAGCGAAATGATGGTCACGCCATAGACGAGCATGAAGGCCAGCACCGAGAAGATCACCCGGTTGTCGATCACCGTGTTCCCCAGCGTCACCGGCTGCACGGCGCGCGGATGCACCAGCCGCGTCATCTCGCGCAGTGCCTGCTTCACCAGGATCAGCACGCGCACCATCTTGATGCCGCAGCCGGCCGAACCGGCGCTGGTGGCCAGCCCCGAGAGCAGCAGCATGAGCATGGGCGCGAAGGCCGGCCATTTCAGGTAGTCGACGGTGGCGTAGCCGGTCGTGCTGCCCACCGAGATAGTGTGGAAGATGCCGTAGCGCAACGCGTCGAGCGGGCCGTAGACGCCCTTGATCCACAGCACGGCCGAAACCACCAGGCCGCCGCCAACCAACGCGATGAGCGTCGCGCGCATCTCGGGATCGCGCCAGAAGCCGCGCAGGCTGCGCTTGCGCACGGCGATGAAATACAGCGCGAAGTTGCAACTCGCGGCCAGCATGAACAGGACGGCGATCGCTTCCAGCCAAGGCGAATTGAAGTGCGCAAAGCTCGCGTCATGCGAGGACAACCCGCCCAGGCTCACCGTGCTGAACATGTGCATGAGCGCGTCCATCGGCGTCATGCCGGCGGCCCAGTAGGCCAGTCCGCAGACCACGGAGAAGGTCGAGTAGATGCCCCACAGCCCCTTGGCGGTTTCCTTCACGCGCGGCGTGAGCTTGCTGTCCTTGATCGGCCCGGCGATCTCGGCCTTGAAGAGCTGGCTGCCGCCCACGCCCAGCAGCGGCAGGACCGCCACCGCCAGCACCAGGATGCCCATGCCGCCGAGCCACTGCAGGAAGGTGCGCCAGAAGTTGATCGACAGCGGCAGATCGTCGAGCTTGGTCAGCACCGTGGCGCCGGTCGTGGTCAGCCCCGACACGGCCTCGAAGTAGGCGTGCGTGAAATTGACAGGGCGGCCGATCTGCTGGAGCGCCCACATCAGCGGCACGCTGGCGAAGACGGGCAGCAGCACCCAGGTCAGCGACACCAGGAAGATGCCGTGGCGCGGCTGCAGCTCGCGCTTGAACTTGCGCAAGCCGCCCCACAGGAGGAAGCCGACGACGAACGTCACCCCGGCCGAAGTGCACCAGACGTGCAGCAGGCCGTCCTTCTGCACCCAGGACACCACGCCGGGCAGCAGCATGCCCAGCGAGAAGAAGCCCAGCAGCGCACCCAGCACGCGCAGGACAGGAAAGAAGTCGCTCATGACTTCAGAAGAAAGTCGCGCCCACGCGGAACAGCTTCTCCACGTCCCGGATCTGCCGCTTGCGCGGGATGAAGATGACGATGTGGTCGTTGCTCTCGATGACGGTGTTGCCGTGCGGGATGATCACCTGTGGCGGCAGCGGCGGCTCCTTGGCGGGCGGCGCGCCCTCGCCGATCTCGGGCAGGCCGCGCATGATGAGCCCGACCTGCGCGCCTTTGGGCAGCTTGAGGTCGTCGATGCTGCGCCCGACCACGCGCGAGGTCCTGCGGTCGCCGCGCGCCACGATCTCCATCGCCTCGGCCACGCCCCGCCGCAGGCTGTGCACCGCCTGCACGTCGCCCTGCCGCACATAGGCCAGCAACTCGCCCAGCATGGTCTGCGAGGGCGACAAGGCGATGTCGATCTGCGTGCCGTGCATCAGTTCGGCATAGGTGCGGCGGTTGACCAGCGCCAGCACGCGCGTCGCGCCCATGCGCTTGGCCAGCAGGCTGGCCATGATGTTGTCCTCGTCGTCGCTGGTGAGCGACATGAAGAGGTCGATCGTCTCGATGCCTTCTTCCTCCAGCATGTCCTCGTCGGTGCCGTCGCCGTGCAGGACCAGCACGCCGGGCAGTTCGGAGGCCAGCTGCACGCAGCGGTCGTGGTCGCGTTCGAGCACCTTGAGCTGGTAGTCGCGTCCCGTGGCCAGCAGCTGCTTGGCCAGCCGCAGCCCGACCCGGCCACCGCCGGCGATCATGATGCGCTCCACCTCCCGCTTGGCCGACTGGTCGTAGCGGTGCAGTGCCCCGAGCACGGCCGGCAGGTGCTCGCGCGCCGACAGCACGAACACCTCGTCGCCCGGCTCGATGCGCGTGATGCCCTCGCACGTGATGAACACGTCGGGCTTGTCTTCCAAGCGGCGGTAGATCGCGACGATGCGCATGTCGGCATTCGGCACGCACTCGCTCAGTTCCGCGATGCTGTGCATCACCAGCGGCGCGCCGGCCACGGCCCGCACCGACACCAGGCAAGCCAGCCCACCGGCAAACTCGCGCACCTGCAAGGCCTCCGGATACTCCACCAGCTTGCCGATGTAGCGGGTGAGCGATTCCTCGGGGCAGATGATGCGGTCGACCGCGAAGCCTTCCTTGCCGGTGAGCGGGCTGTCGTCCGTGTAGGCGCTGGAACGCACGCGCGCGATCCGCGTGGGAATGCCGAAGACCTGGTAGGCCACCTTGCAGGCCACGAGGTTGGTTTCGTCGAGCGCGGCGCAGGCAATCAGCATGTCGGCGTCGCGCGCGCCGGCCTCGGCCAGCACCTCGGGCTCGATGCCGCTGCCGACCACGCCGCGCAGTTCGAAGCGGTCTTCCAGCTCGCGCAGGCGCCGGGCGTCCGTGTCGATGACGGTGATGTCATTGCGCTCGGACACGAGCGTGCCCGCGACGCTCTCGCCGATCCGGCCTGCGCCGAGGATGATGATTTTCAAGTGGTGCTCCCCCGGGGCGCTTTATACGCCTGAAGGAGCCCGCATCAACCGCGAACTTCGCCTTGCCCGAGGACCACGTACTTGAGCGAGGTCAGCCCCTCGATGCCGACCGGGCCGCGCGCATGGAACTTGTCGGTGCTGATGCCGATTTCCGCGCCGAGGCCGAATTCGAAGCCGTCTGCGAAGCGGGTGCTCGTATTGACCATCACGCTGGCCGAATCCACCTCGCGCAGGAAGCGTTGG
Source organism: Variovorax sp. dw_954 (assembly GCF_018449755.1). Classification (NCBI taxonomy): domain Bacteria; kingdom Pseudomonadati; phylum Pseudomonadota; class Betaproteobacteria; order Burkholderiales; family Comamonadaceae; genus Variovorax; species Variovorax sp. dw_954. Next base: position 119,242 of record NZ_JAAVVD010000010.1, read on the forward strand.
GCATGGACGTGGTCGCGCGTGACGATGGCGTCGGTGTGGTGGCTCGAATAGCGGTTGATGTGGGCGATGGCCTCGTCCACGTCCTTCACCACCTTGATGCTGATCACGGCGGCGAGGTATTCCTCGGACCAGTCGGATTCGACCGCGTCGACCGCCGCCAGGCCCGCGCCGCGCACGATGGCGCCAGCGGCCGGGTCGCAGCGCATCTCCACGCCCTTGGCGGCGAACACCCCGCTGATCAGCGGCAGGAACTTCGGCGCCACGGATTCCGTGACCAACAGGCCCTCGGCGGCATTGCAGGGGCTGTACTTCTGCGTCTTGGCGTTGTCGACGATCTTCAGCGCCATGTCGATTTCGGCCGTGTCATCGACGAAGACGTGGCAGTTGCCGTCCAGGTGCTTGATGACCGGCACCTTGGCCTCGCGGCTGATGCGCTCGATCAGGCCCTTGCCGCCGCGCGGGATGATCACGTCGACGTATTCGGGCATGGCGATGAGGCGGCCGACGGCTTCGCGGTCGGTGGTCTGCACCAGTTGCACCGCATCGACCGGCAGGCCGACCTCGGCCAGCGATTCGGAGACCAGCAGCGCCAGCGCCTTGTTCGATTCGATCGCCTCCGAGCCGCCGCGCAGGATGGCCGCGTTGCCGCTCTTGATCGCCAGGCTGGCGGCCTCGATGGTCACGTTGGGGCGGCTCTCGAAGATCATGCCGAACACGCCGAGCGGTACGCGCATCTGGCCGACGCGGATGCCGCTGGGCATCTGCTTCATGCCGATGATCTCGCCGATCACGTCGGGCATGGCGGCGAGCTGTTCGCAGCCCTCGGCCACGGTGGCGAGCACCTTGGGGGTGAGCTTGAGGCGGTCGACCATCGGCGCCGACAGGCCGGCGGCGACGGCGCGGTCGATGTCGCGGGCGTTGGCTTCGGCCAGTTCCGGCCCGGCTTCGCGCAGGCGGCGTGCGAGCGCCCTGAGCGCCTTGTTCTTGATGGCGGCATCCGCACGCGCGATCTGTGCGGCGGCGGCCTTGGCTTGCAGGCCGAGCGCCTGCATGTGTTCGTTGACGTTGAACGCGTTCATGCCGGGATTTTCCCACCGCTTGCGCCCGCGCAGGCGCGGCAGGTCATTTGCGCCAGCCGGTGCAGCGCCTGCCAGCCATTGGCGGGCCAGTCGGGCTGCTTGAGGCCCTTGACGATGCCGTCGACCACGTGGGCAGAACGCAAGAGCTGGTTCAGCCGGCGCTCGTCGATGCGCGGCAGCACGCGCTCGAAAGCGCGCTCCTTGTTGCCCCAGATGCGGTTCTCGCGCAGGGCCATCGGCAGTGGGCGGCCCGCGGCCATCGCGTCCTTCACTCGCTTGAGCGCGCGGATGTCCTCTGCCAGCGTGTAGTGCACCAGCACCTCGGCCTCGCCCTCGGCCTGCAGGCCGTCGAGCATGCGGGCCACGCGCTGCGAATTGCCCGCCAGCACCGCCTCGCCGAGCTTGAACACGTCATAGCGCGCCACGTTGTGCACGGCGCTCTCGACCTGTTCCCAGCCCAGTTCGCCGGGCGGATGCAGCAGCGCGAGCTTCTGGATTTCCTGGTGGGCGGCCAGCAGGTTGCCTTCGACGCGGTCGGCGAAGAACTGCAGGGTGCGCTGGCCCTCCTCGCCGGCCTTCACCCGCTGGCCCTGCAGCCCCAGCCGCTGGGCGATCCACTGCGGCAGGGCGGCACGCTCGATCGGGTCGATCTGCAGCGTCACGCCGTTCGATTCGAGCGCGCCGAACCAGGCGCCGGTGCGCGTGGCCTTGTCGAGCCGGGGCAGCACCACCAGCGTGAGCGTGCTGTCGTTGCCGATGGCCGACTGGCCGAGCTGTTGCAGCGCCACGCTGCCGTCCTTGCCGGGCTTGCCGGAGGGAATGCGGATCTCGACGATCTGCTTGTCGGCGAACAGGCTCAGCGAGCCGCCGGCCGCGAGCACGGCGCTCCAGTCGAAATGGGCGCCGGCCACGGTGTACGAACTGCGCTCGGTGTAGCCCTGGGTGCGCGCGGCCGTGCGGATCGCGTCGGCCGCTTCCTGCGCGAGCAGGGGCTCGTCGCCATGCAGGGTGTAGAGGGGGCGCAGCCCATCCTTGAGGTGCGCCGCGAGCCGGCCCAGGGGGAGTTCCATGGGGCCGGAGTTTAGGAGACTCTGGTCCGGACCGCGGAGGACCGGGCCGCAGCCTCCGTTGGCAGGCTGTTGATGCTCAGGCGGCCAGCGCTTGCTCCTGCAACTCGGCCCGCGCGAAAGCCGACAGCAGCGCGAACGCGGACGCCGCCGTGCGCCCGCCGATGTCGCGCCAAGGGTTGTACTCGGTCAGCTCCATGGCCACGCAGGCCGGGTCGGCGGCATGGCCGTGGAGGGCCTGCAGTGCGTCGACCAGCGCGATGCCCGCCTCGACCGGCGTGCCGGTGCCGGGTGCATCGGCGGGGTCGAGCGCGTCGAGGTCGAAGCTCAGGCCCCAGGCCGCGGTGTGCCGGCGCACCAGCGCGAGCCCCTCCGCAAGGCAGGCGCCGAAGCCGCGGCGATCGACTTCCGGCATGTACATCACGCGCACGCCCAGCGATTCCAGCAAGGCGCGCTCGCCCGCCTCGTAGCTGCGCGCCCCGATGATGACCAGGTTGCCCGGCTTGACCTTGCCCTTCCAGCCGTAGAGCGAGGTGAGTCCCGGCGTGCCATGGCCAAGCAGCGCGGCCACCGGCATGCCGTGCGGCGCCAGGCTGTCGGATGATTCGGGCGTGTGCGCGTCGAGGTGCGCGTCGATCCAGATGAGCCCGATGTCGCCTTTCTCGCGCCACGCGTCGGCGACGGCGCTCCAGGTGCCGACCGCACACGAATGGTCGCCGCCGACGACCACCGGCATCGCGCCCTGCTGCAATTGCCGGCGCACGGCGCAGGCCAGCCTGACGCTGAACTCCTCGACCGAGTCCAGCCGCGCCTGGGGTTGATCTTCCGGGCGCGCTTGCACCATGTCGACCCATCGCGCATCGCGATGCGGCCCGGCCAGGTGCTGCGCGAGACCGCGCTCACGCAGCGCCTGCGCGCCCAGCTTGCAGCCGCTGTCGCTGGCGCCCTCGCCGACCTCGGCGCCGATCAGGGCCAGGGGTTTGTACTTCAGCATTTCAAGCCGCCTTTCGCACGGTGTCGGCGCCTTGCAGGGAGTAGCCGAACAGGTCCTTTGGATCGTCCATGGTCGGCACCAGGTCAATCTCGCGGCCCACGTCGTGCGCGAGGGCCAGTCGATGCACGTAGCGCAGGGCGGACAGGTCTTCGAGCGCGAAGCCGACCGAATCGAACAGCGTGACCTGCTCTGCGTTGTCCCGCCCGGCGACCCGGCCGGCCAGCACTTCCCACAGCGCGGTGACGGCGAAATCGGCCGGCATCTGCTGCAGCTCGCCCTCGACGCGGGTCTGCGGCTCGTACTCGACGAACACCTTGGCGCGATTGAGGATCTCCGCCTCCAGCTCGGTCTTGCCCGGGCAGTCGCCGCCGACCGCGTTCAGGTGCATGCCGGGCTCCAGCAGGTCGGCCGTGAGGATGGTCGCGTAGGCCTTGTCGGCTGTCACGGTCGTCACGATGTCCGCGCCCTGCACCGCATCGCGCACGCTGGTGGCGCGGCGCACCTGCAGCGCACCGCTGCGAATCTGCGGCGCGAGGTTGGCGAGCAGCTTGCTGGTGGCCCGCGGATCGACGTCGTACACGCGCAGTTCGCGGATGCCGAGCCGGTCCATGAAGGCCAGCGCCTGAAACTCCGATTGCGCGCCGTTGCCGATCAGCGCCATCGAGCGCGAACCGGGCCGGGCCAGCGCGGCGGCGGCCATGACGGACGTGGCCGCGGTGCGCAGCGCGGTGGTCATGGTCAGCTCGCTCAGCAGCATCGGGTAGCCGGTGGCCACGTCGGCCAGCACGCCGAAGGCCATCACGGTGGACATCTGCACGCGCGGGTTGCCGGGATGGCCGTTGACGTACTTGAAGGCGTAGAGCTGCTGGTCCGACACCGGCATCAGCTCGATGACGCCGCCCTTCGAATGGTTGGCGGTGCGGGCGCTCTTCTGGAAGTCTTCCCAGCGCAGGAAGTCCTCGCGGATGCAGGCTTCCATCTCCCGGCTCATGCGCTGCGCACCGAGTTGCCGGATCAGGTGCCGCATGTCGTGGATGTCGACGTAGCGTGTCATTTGTCTTCCTTGAAGGCCACCGCGGCCGATAAGGAAGTCTAGGTTCGCAGCCCTCTCTGCAAAGGACGTTGTACGTCGTGCCGAGGCCTTTTCAGGCAGTCTTGAGGCTCAATCACTTCCGATTCGGAAGTCCCGCCTTCCACGCAGGTCCCGCCATGAGACAGCTTCGGCGAACCCCACGGGGAGCAAGTGTCAGGTCCTTGGCACGATGATCACCGGCACGCGCGACGCGCGAACCATCTTGGCGGCGTTCGAACCCAGGAACACGCGCTGCAGCGCGCCGAGCCGGCTGGAGCCGAGCAGCATCAGCTCGCCCTCCAGCCAATCGACGGCCGCGAGCGCTTCTTCCCAGTTCGCACCGACGCCGATCGCCGTTTCCACCGGATAGCCCGTCACCGCGATCTGCGCCCGTGCCGCATCGAGCGCGGCTTGCGCCTGCGCCGTCCACCGTTCGAGGATGGCGAACTCGAGCTCCGGCCCGAAGCGCGACGGAAAGGCCAGCCGGTCGCGCACCGCGAAGCTGGCGATGCGCAGCGGAACCTTCAGTGCGCCGGCCAGGCCCAGCGCATGCAGCACCGTGCTGCTGGCGCCTTCGGTGCCGGAGAAGCCGACCGTCACGCGGGTCGGCGGCGCGGTCGACGCAAAGCCTTGCGGCGCCACGGCCACCGGTCGCGACGACATGTGCAGCAATTCATCTGTCACGTCGCCCAGCAGCAGGCGCCCGACCGCGTTGCCGCTCGCCGAGCCGAGCACGATGAGGTCGGCGGCCTCGCGCTCGGCCGCCTGCGTGAGGCCGACCGTCGCGGACTTGGCGGCGATGCGCTCGTAGCGCACGTTCGGCGCATCGCGCAGGATGGCGCGGGCGCTGTCGAGCAACGCGGTCGCATGCTCGTCGACGAAGCGGTTGTAGTCCTGGTCGACGCCAAGGGACGAAGGGCCCCAGCTCTCGGGCGTCACCACGCACACCACGAGCGTGGCGCCGCCGTGCGCGGCGATCGACCGGGCCACGGCCAGGGCGTCCTGGCCGCCCGTGTCCTGGGTGTAGCCGACGATGACGGTCTTCACGCCTGCTCCCTTCGTGTCGCCGCGCGCGCCAGGTTCGAATGCCGCATGCCGTAGCCGAAGTACGCCACCAGCGACACCGCGATCCAGCTGAAGAACACGACGTAGGTCGCGTGCGACAGGTCCTTCAGGATGTAGCAGCAGGCCGCGATGCTCAACCCGGGGATCAGGTAGGGCCCCAACGGCAGGCGGAAGCCCTGCACCGTCGATGCGGCCTTGAGCCGCGCGCGCACCACCGGCACGCTCGCCGACACCGCCATGAACGCAACCAGCGTGCCCATGCTGACCATGTCCCAGAGGTAGCTGGAGTCCACCGTCCCGGCCACGATCGCCACGCCGATGCAGACGTAGACGATGTTGTTGACCGGGGCGAGGGTGCGCGGGTTGACCTGCTGGAAGGTCCTGGGGATCAGCCCGTCGCGCGCGATCGCGAACAGGATCCGGGTCTGGCCGTAGATGGCGACCAGCGTCACGCTGAACACCGAGATGACGGCGCCGGCGGACAGCACGACAGAAGGCCAGCCGTGGCCGGTGACCTTCTGCAGGATCACCGCGAGGCCGGCTTCCTGGTGGGCGAACTCCGATGCCGGTTGCGCACCCAGCGCCGCCATCGCCACGATCACGTAGCCGGTCATCACGATGATCAGCGCCAGCACGATGCCCAGCGGCACGTTGCGCTTGGGATTGCGCACCTCGGCGCCGGCGGTCGAGATCGCGTCCAGGCCGATGAACGAGAAGAACACCGTGCCCGCCGCGGCGGTCACGCCCTTCATGCCCGCCTCGTTGAAGAAGGGCGTGAAGTTGTCGGCCTTGAAGGCGGTCAGGGCGACTACCGAGAAGAAGATCAGCACGGCCAGCTTGAGCATCACCATGATCGCGTTGGCGGTGGCCGATTCCCTGGCGCCGCGCAGCAGCAGCAGGCCGCAGAGCCCGACCAGGATCACCGGCGGCAGGTTGAACTGGTCGGTATGGATCTCGAGCCCCTGCTCACCCAGCACCAGCATCGGGCTGCGCAGGGCCTCCGGGATCGGCACGCCGACCAGGTTGACCAGGAAATTGTTGAGGTAGCCCGACCAGCCGATCGCCGTGGCGCTGGCCGACAGCGCGTACTCCAGCATCAGGCAGGCGGCGACGATGTAGGCGGCGAACTCGCCCAGCCCCACGTAGGCATAGGAATACGAGGAGCCCGAGGCGGGAATGGACGCGGCCAGTTCCGCATAGCAGAGCGCCGTCAGCCCGGCCGTGAAGCCGGCCAGCAGGAAGGCCAGCAGCACGGCCGGCCCCGCCTTGGGCACGGCCTCGGCCATGACGAAGAAGATACCGGTGCCGATGGTGGCGCCGACGCCCAGCATCGTGAGTGAGAACAGCCCGAAGGAGGGCGCGAGGCCGGCGCCGCCGTGCGCGCCCTGCTCACCCGCATCGCCATCGATCCCCTTGGTCCGGAGCAAGTTCTGGATCAAACCCATGATGTGTCTCCCAATCGTTTTTCTGGTGTCGTCTGCAATGTGAAAGGCCCCGAATGCAGGGGCCGATGGTACGAAAGCGCGGGGCGCATGCCGACCCGCACGCGCGATGCGTTCCAGCCGGGGATCACTGCACGACCGGGAAGCCGGTGAATTCCTTGACCGTCTGCAGTTCGGTGCTGGTCACGATCCGGTCGATGCCCAGGCCGACTTCATCCAGCCACGCATTGGTGAGGTTGCGGTAGTGCGTGAGGTCGCGGCAGCCCAGGCGCAGCAGGTAGTCGTAGCGGCCGCTGACCAGCCAGCAGCCCACCACCTCCCGGCAGGCGCCGATGTGCCGTTCGAAACGCTGCACCGTGGCCTGGCGCTGGTCCTTCAGCGTGACTTCGGCGAACACGGCGACGTGCTCCCCGAGCGCCGCCCGGTTGATCTGCGCGCGGTAGCCTTCGATGATGCCTTCCGCCTCCAGCCGGCGCACCCGGTTCAGCGTGGCGCGGGCCGACAGGTGTACCGCCTCCGAGAGCGCCTGCATGCTCTGCCGGCCGTCGGCCTGGAGCAATTCGATCAGGAGCCGGTCGACGCGGTCGAAAGACGCCATCAGAGTGTCTTCACGGCTCCGAGTTGCCGCACGATCTGCTGCGCGATGTCGTTCTGCATGTCGCGGTAGAGCAGGTTCTGCTCGGTTTCTTTCGCGAGCGCATTGGTTTCGTTGTACGTGATGTCGCGCGATTGCCGGATCTCGCCGGCGCTGATCAGTTCCTTGCCGGCCGGCGTGCGCAGGCGGAAACGCACTGTCAGACGCAGCGTCAGTTCGCGCACCTGGCCGGCCGAGGTGGTGGACAGCACCAGCGACTCGCGCGGTTCGGCCAGGATGTCGAAGATCACGTCGGCCGTCTTCGCGTCGGCCTCGGGCACGACGACGACATTGCCGGCGGCCTGCAGGTTGCGCCGCAAGCGGATCGCCACCCACGAGGTGCCCATGACCGCGATGGTCTTGAACGCGAAGTTGGGCGCCTTGCGCAATTCGAAACCGCAGCCCGCCAGCGCGAAGGTGGCGCCCAGCAAGAGGCTGCGGCGGTTCATGCCGGCAACACCACCAGAGCGGCCTAGCCCTGTCGTCGGCGTTGCCCCATCGAAGCAGGTTGGCGTAGCGGCACGAAGCTTGGGGGCGCTCGCCATCACACGACCACGTTGACGAGCCGGCCCGGCACAACGATCACGCGCTTGACCGCCGCGCCCGGCGCGAACTTGACGAAGTCGTCGCTGGTCACGGCCAGCTTCTCGATGTCCTGCTTCGAGGCCGCCGAGGGAACGCGCACCGCGCCGCGCAGCTTGCCGTTGACCTGCAGCATCAGCTCGATCTCGTCCTGCTCCAGCGCGCCGGCATCGACCTTGGGCCAGGCCGTGTCGAGCAGGTCGCCGTGGCCGTCGCGGTAGCCCAGTTCCTTCCAGAGTTGCTGTGCGATGTGCGGCGTCGCCGGGTAGAGGCAGCGCAGCAGGATGCCGAAGCCCTCGCGTACGGCTGCTGTGTCGCCCACGTTGCCGGGTTGCGGCTTGAAGCCTTCCAGCGCGTTGAGCAGCTTCATCGCGCCCGACACCACCGTGTTGTATTGCATGCGCTGGTAGTCGTAGTCGATCTGGCGCAGCACGGTGTGCACCTCGCGGCGCAGCTTCTTCGCCTCGGCGCTGTAGCCCGTCGCGGCCTTCGCGCCCATGACGTCGGCGGCCATGTCATGCAGGCCCACGCCGAAGTTCCACACCCGGCGCAGGAAGCGGTAGCTGCCTTCGACGGCGGCATCGTTCCATTCGAGCGTGGCCTCGGGCGGCGCGGTGAACATGGTGTAGAGGCGCGCGGTGTCGGCGCCGTACTTCTCGATCAGGTCCTGCGGGTCGACGCCGTTGCGCTCGGTCTTGCCCATCTTGCCGACGCCGCCGTATTCGACAACCGTGCCGTCGGCCAGCGTGCCGCCGGTGATGCGGCCCTGCGCGTCGACCACCGGCGTCACATCGGCCGGCGGGTAGTAGTCCTTGCCGCCCTTCTCGCCGCGGGTGTAGTAGATGTGGTTGAGCACCATGCCCTGCGTGAGCAACTTGCTGAAGGGCTCGTCGACCGTGACCAGCTTCAGGTCGCGCATCACCTTGGTCCAGAAGCGCGCATAGAGCAAATGCAGGATCGCGTGCTCGATGCCGCCGATGTACTGGTCCATCGCCATCCAGTACTTGGCGCCGCCGTCGACCATGGCGTTGTCGCTGTGCGGGTCGCAATAGCGCATGAAGTACCAGGACGAGTCGACGAAGGTATCCATCGTGTCGGTCTCGCGCCGCGCGGGCTTGCCGCAGACGGGGCAGGTCACGCCGGCATGGAAGCCCTCGTGCTTGTTCAGCGGGTTGCCGCTGCCGTCGGGCACGCAGTCGGTGGGCAGCACCACCGGCAGGTCCTTCTCGGGCACGGGCACCGCGCCGTGCTCTTCGCAATGGATGATCGGGATCGGCGTGCCCCAGTAGCGCTGGCGGCTCACGCCCCAGTCCCGCAGGCGCCAGGTGGTCTGCTTGTCGCCCAGGCGCTTGAGTTGCAGCGCGTGCGCCACGGCGTTGACCGCCTCTTCGTGGCGCATGCCGCTGAAGACGTCGGAGTTGATGGTCACGCCGTTGGTCTTGTCGGCGTACCAGTCCTGCCACTTCCTGTAGTTGAAGTGGGGTGCGTCGTCGTCGATGATCACCTGCAGGATCTCGAGGCCGTACTTGTTGGCGAAGGCGAAGTCGCGCTCGTCGTGCGCAGGCACGCCCATCACGGCGCCGTCGCCGTAGCTCATGAGCACGTAGTTGCCCACCCACACCGGGATCGGTTCCTCGGTGATCGGATGCTGCACGAAGAGGCCGGTGGCCACGCCCTTCTTCTCCTGCGTGGCGAGTTCGGCCTCGGTCGTGCCGCCGCTCTTGCATTCCTCGATGAATGCGGCCACCTTGGGGTTGGTCCTTGCGGCGTGCAAGGCCAGCGGATGCTCCGGCGCGACGGCGCAGAAGGTCACGCCCATGATCGTGTCGGCACGCGTCGTGAACACGTACATGCGGCCGCCCTGGATCAGCTTGCCGCCGGCATCCTTGATCTCGTGCGGGAAGGCGAAGCGCACGCCGCTGGACTTGCCGATCCAGTTCTCCTGCATCAGCTTGACGCGCTCGGGCCAGCCGGGCAGCTTGTTCTGCGTGTGCTCGAGCAGCTCTTCTGCGTAGTCGCTGATCTTCAGGTAGTAGCCGGGGATCTCGCGGCGCTCGACGGTGGCGCCGGTGCGCCAGCCCTTGCCATCGATGACCTGCTCGTTGGCCAGCACGGTCTGGTCCACCGGGTCCCAGTTGACGACCTGGGTCTTGCGGTAGGCGATGCCCTTCTCCAGCATCTTCAGGAACAGCCACTGGTTCCACTTGTAGTAGGCCGGGTCGCAAGTGGCGATCTCGCGGCTCCAGTCGATGGCCAGGCCCATCGCCTGCAACTGCTCCTTCATGGACGCGATGTTCTCGTAGGTCCATTGGGCCGGCGGCACGCCGTTCTTCAGCGCCGCATTCTCGGCGGGCAGGCCGAAGGCGTCCCAGCCCATCGGCATCAGCACGTTGTAGCCGCTCATGCGCAGGTAGCGCGTGAGCATGTCGTTGATGGTGTAGTTGCGCACGTGGCCCATGTGCAGCCGCCCGCTGGGGTACGGCAGCATCGAGCAGGCGTAGTACTTCTTCTTTTTGCTGTCTTCGGTGACGCGGTAGGCGTCTGCGGCACGCCAGTCGGCCTGGGCGGCAGACTCGACGTCGCTGGGGGTGTAGCTGGGGTTCATGGCATTCGCTGGAACCCGGCGCCAGGCGGCCGGGGAAGGCGATTATCGCGGCTGGAGGGGTGCCAGGGCCGAGGCTCGGGCCTTTTGAGGGAAAGCGCGACCTTCAGGGAGGGGTTGACACGCCTTTTGCGCCTTCGCGACAAGGGCCGGCGCAAGGATAAGTGCCGCTACCGTTCCACTTCGAAGCGCACGATCCGCACGCTGCCGGGACCTGACGATTCGTTGCGGCTGCCCAGGCTGATGACCAGGCCCAGGTCTTCCAGGAACGCGCGTTCCTCGGTGTCGGCGCCAGCGTCGCCTGACCGGCAAGTCAGCCCGATGGCCCGGCCCGGGATCGAGGAAAGGATCGCGCTCGCCTCGTACGCCGCCTTCACCTTGCAGGTGGTGGTCGTCTTCTGGTGCGCATCGGCAAAGGGTCGCGCTGGAACGTCGCGCTGTTCGGTGGAGAGCAGGATGTCCTCGCCCGGCGCCAGGCTGGCCGGCAGGGAGGCCGCAAGCCCGCCGACGAGCAGCACGCGGCCGTCGGAAAGGCCGTTCATACGCGTCTTGAGCGGCACAAGGCCCGCCAGGCCGAGCCGCTGCACGTTGAACGAAGGGTCGTAGGTTTCCCGCGTGCGCAGCAGGCCGTCCGGCTGCGCTTCCACATCGACGGTGTACGTGGTCTCCGAGTCATGCTTCGACGGCTTGGCCGCCACGGTGTAGCGCAGCTTCCTGAACTTCGGCGTCCAGAGGTCCTTGCCGGCGCGCGCGGCATCGAGGTTCGCGCGCACCCCGGGCGGCACCTCCACTTCATCGAACAGCGCGGGCCTCAGTTGCACGGGGTAGTCGGCCGGGTCGATGTCGGGGCGAACCTCCTGCAGCAGTTCCGCATTGACGCCGCCATGCAAGCGGCAACTCACGCGCGTCAGGTTCCTGCGCCTGCCATCAGGTTCGATCAGCAATGCGCGCTCGGTCCTGGCGTAGCCGGGCGGGGTGCGGGCCGGCACGTCCACCGGCAGCCAGCGAAAGCCCAGCACCTTGATCTCGGTGCGCGCATAGCCGCCCGCATCGCTGGGGCGCAAGCGACCGCCCTGGTAGGCCAGCGGGCCCAGCTTGTTGTAGACCGCATCGACGTCACCCTCGACCAGGAAGCCCCAGCGGTAGGACAGGCCCGCGCTGCCGAGGTCCGCGGCTTCGCCGAAGTACGAGACCGCCTTCATCCCGCCGATGTCCGCAGGCGTGCGGAACGCCACCTCGTTGAGCCCGGCCGGCTTGCGGTCGGGCGCCCTCGGCCAGCTTCGGTCGCCGCGGGCTTCGAGCGGAACGATGGGGCTCCAGGCCGCGGCGTCGCGGTTCAGCGTGCGAAAGAAGCCCGCATCGCACACGCTGAAGTCGGTGAAGCCGTCCTCGATCGCATCGGCTTGCGCAAGCGGGGCCCACGCAAGGCAAACGAATGCGGCGCCCCAGGCAACACCCGCACGCGTCACCGCCCTGATGGCATTCACGATCACTTCCACTCCCTGGCCAGCCGGCTCGTTGCTCGAAAGGACGCCATTCTGCGGGATCGCGCAATGCGGCCATGGAATGAATTCACGACTGCGGGGACGGAAGCGAGGTCCCGTGCCATCATGCTGTGCCCTTCGCCCGACTGCGGATTTTTCTGCCGAGAGCCTGCCCATGCCCACGCTGCCCGAATCCGAGATCCGCGCGCTGATGCGCGCCGAACATGGCGACCCCTTCGCCGTCCTGGGGCCGCACGAGACGGGCGAGGGCCTCGCGGTGCGGGTGCTGCTGCCCGGCGCACAAGCCGTGGCGGTGATGCATGCGAGTTCCGGCTGGCCGCTGGCCACGCTGGAACGGGCACCGGACAGCGACCTCTTCCAGGGCCTCGTTCCGGCCGACCCGGGCCGCAGCGGCTACAGCCTGCGGGTGACCTGGGCCGATCACACCTCCGACATCGAGGACCCTTACCGCTTCGGCCAGGTGCTCGGCGAGATGGATGTGTGGCTGCTGGCCGAGGGCACCCACCTGCGGCCCTACGAGAAGATGGGCGCGCACCTGCGCGAGATGGATGGCGTCAAGGGCGTGGCCTTCACCGTGTGGGCGCCGAATGCGCGGCGCGTGTCGGTGGTCGGCAACTTCAACAACTGGGACGGCCGCCGCCACATGATGCGCTTGCGCAGCGAATGCGGCGTGTGGGAGATCTTCGCGCCGGGCCTGGCGCCGGGCGACGTCTACGAGTACGAGATCCTGTCGTCCACGGGCGAGGTGCTGCGCAAGGCCGATCCCTTCGGCTTCTCCGCGCAGCTTCGCCCCGACACGGCCAGCGTGGTGCAGCCCTTGCCCGGCGTGGCCGAGGTTCCGGCCGGACGCGCCGCCGCCAATGATCGGCATGCGCCCATCAGCATCTACGAGGTGCACCTCGGCTCCTGGCGCCGCAAGAACAACGGCGCCGACTGGCTGGACTACCGTGAGCTGGCCGACTCGCTCGTGCCCTATGCGCGCGACATGGGCTTCACGCACATCGAGCTGCTGCCGGTCAGCGAGCATCCCTTCGACGGCTCCTGGGGCTACCAGCCGATCGGGCTCTATGCGCCGACCTCGCGCTTCGGCACGCCGGGCGATTTCCGCTATTTCGTGGAGACGGCCCATGCGGCCGGCCTGGGCGTGATCCTCGACTGGGTGCCCGCCCACTTCCCCACCGACGCGCACGGCCTGGGCCAGTTCGACGGCACCGCGCTGTACGAGTACGCCGATCCGCGCGAGGGCTTCCACAACGACTGGCAGACGCTGATCTTCAACTACGCGCGCACCGAGGTGCGCAACTACCTGGTCGGCAATGCGCTGTACTGGCTGGAGCGCTATGGCGTGGACGGCCTGCGCGTGGATGCGGTGGCCTCGATGCTGTACCGCGACTACAGCCGCGAGCAGGGCCAGTGGGTGCCGAACGCCTATGGCGGCCGCGAGAACCTGGAAGCCATCGCCTTCCTGCGCCGCATGAACCATGTGGTGGGCGTCGAGCGGCCCGGCACGATGACGGTGGCGGAGGAGTCCACCAGTTTTCCCGGCGTGACGCGCCCACCCGAGGACGGCGGCCTGGGCTTTCACTACAAGTGGAACATGGGCTGGATGAACGACACGCTGGCGTATGCCGGGATCGACCCGGTGCATCGCAAGCACCACCATCGCAAGGTGACCTTCGGCCTGATGTACGCGCACAGCGAGAACTTCGTGCTGCCTTTCTCGCACGATGAGGTGGTGCACGGCAAGGGCTCGATGATCGGCCGCATGCCCGGCGACGAATGGCAGAAGTTCGCGGGCTTGCGCACCCTCTACGGCTACCTGTGGGCCTACCCCGGCAAGAAGTTGCTGTTCATGGGCTGCGAGTTCGCCCAGCACGCCGAATGGAACGCCGACAAGAGCCTCGACTGGCACCTGCTGCAGCACAACGCGCCGAACCAGGGCGTGCATCGCCTGGTGCGCGACCTCAACAACGTCTACCGCCACTTCCCGGCGCTGCATGAGCTGGACTGCGATGGCGCCGGCTTCGACTGGATCGTGCACGACGACGTCGACCAGTCGATCTTCGCGTTCATCCGCAAGGCCAGCGACGGGGCCTTCGTGATCGCGGTGTGCAACTTCACGCCGGTGGTGCGGCATGGCTATCGGCTCGGTGTGCCTGAAGCGGGGTCGTATCGGGAACTCATCAATAGCGACAACGGCGTGTATGGCGGCAGTGGCGTCGGCAATGGGGTACTGGCTTCCGAAGCTGTTTCGCACCATGGGCGTTCGCAGTCGCTGGTGATGAGCGTGCCGCCGCTGGCCACGGTGATGTGGGTGCTGGAGTGAAGGTGGCTGCTGCGTTGCGTTTGCAGAGCCGGTTGCCTGCGGGGGTGCGGCGGCGGGCGGCATGCGCCGGGCCAGCCGACGTCACCGGCCCCTGCGGGGCTCCCCTGCGCTGCTCACGACAGGCGGGGTCCGCGCAAACTCGCCTTCGGCTCAAACAGCGCGCGGCCCTGATCCGCCTGCCGCTGCGCTGCTCGGCGGTGCCTCAACGGCCGGCCCGGCGCATGCCGCCCACCGCCGTTGACGCGATCGTCGAGCATTGCAAGTCTCCTCATCCGCATTTCCGCAAAGAGGGCGCGCGCTTCGATCACCCCAAGCCCGGTGCGTGGTGTGGGTCGGGCGATCCCTTCTGCGCCGCCGAGCAGCGCAGTGTTTTGCGGATCAGGGCCACGTGCTGTTTGAGCGAAGCGAGTTCACGTGGACCCCGCGAAACGCGAGCAGCACAGGGCAGCCCCGAAGGGGCCGGTGCAGTAGGGTCGCCCGGCCCGCACCACGCACCGGGCGCTCCGTCCAAAGGGCACTTCCAATAACCGTCAGAGAAGGCACCAAAGACATGACGCTACGCATCGGCTGGCCCACCCCGCTGGGCGCGACCCCGTACAACGACGGCGTCAACTTCGCACTCGTCGCGCCCAACGCCACCGCCGTCGAACTCTGCCTCTTCGACAGCACCGGCACGCACGAACAGCAGCGCCTGCAACTCCCCGCCTGCACCGACGGCGTCTGGCATGGACGGCTGCCGCAGGGGCAGGCCGGCCTCGTCTATGGCTACCGCGTCCACGGCCCGTGGGCGCCGCACGACGGCCATCGCTACAACCCCGCCAAGCTCGTGCTCGACCCCTACGCCCGGGAGATCGTCGGCAGCTACGACGGCAGCGACATCTTCTGGGGCCACGACCCCGCGAACCCCGAACAGCCCGATCCACGCGACAACGGTGCGGTCGCCCTCAAGGCTCGCGTGGCATTGCCGCTCGCGCCGGCGGCGCCTTCGCGCCCGCGCGTCGAAGCCGGCCAGCGCGTCATCTACGAACTGCACGTGCGCGGCCAGACCCGGCTGCATCCGGAGGTGCCTACCGAATTGCAAGGAACCTACGCCGGCCTCGCCGAACCCGCCGTGCTCGACCACCTGCAGCGCCTGGGCGTCACCACCCTGAGCCTGCTGCCCGTCCAGCACCGCGCCGACGAACAGCGCCTGCTCAACATGGGCCTCGGCAACTACTGGGGCTACAGCACCATCGGCTGGTTCGCGCCGGAAGCGCGCTACTGGAGCGGCCGCGCCGGCACCACGCCCGCGAGCGAGTTCCGCGCCATGGCCGACGCCATCCACGCGCGCGGCATGGAACTGGTCATCGACGTCGTCTACAACCACAGCGCGGAGACTGACGAACTCGGGCCGACCCTGCAGATGCGCGGCATCGACAACGCCCTCTACTACCACCTGCGCCGCGACGACCGCGCGCTCTACGAGAACTGGACCGGCTGCGGCAACTGCCTCGACTTCAGCCAGCCGCGCGTGGTGCAGCTCTGCATGGACAGCCTGCGCCACTGGGTCATCCAGCTCGGCGTCGACGGCTTCCGCTTCGACCTGGCCACCGTGCTCGCGCGCGGCGCCGATGGCGAGTTCGACCCGCGCGCGCCCTTCCTCGCCGCCGCCCGGCAAGACCCCGTGCTGGCCGATGCGCTGTGGATCGCCGAACCCTGGGACATCGGCATGGGCGGCTACCGCGTCGGCGAATTCCCGCCGGGCTGGCTCGAATGGAACGACCGCTACCGCGACACGCTGCGCACGTTCTGGTTGCGCGGCGGCGTCTCGCGCGGTGAGTTCGCCCAGCGCTTCACCGCCTCCAGCGACCGCTTCAATCACGACGGCCGCGCCCCCACGGCGAGCGTCAACTTCATCGTTGCGCATGACGGCTTCACGCTGCGCGACCTGGTCAGCTACAACGAGCGCCACAACGAAGCCAATGGCGAGCAAGGCCGCGACGGCAGCAGCCAGAACCACAGCAACAACTGCGGTGTCGAAGGCGAGACCGACGATGCCGCGGTGCTGGCGCAGCGCGCCAGGCTGCAGCGCGCACTGCTCGCCTCGCTGCTGCTCTCGCAAGGCACGCCCATGATGCTGGCCGGCAGCGAACTCGGCCAGACGCAGCAGGGCAACAACAACGCCTATTGCCAGGACGGCCCGCTGACCTGGCTCGACTGGCAGCAGGACGACGGCGGCCTCACCGACTTCGTGGCGCGCGTGCTGGCGCTGCGCCGCGAGGCCGAGCCGCTTCGGCACGCCGGCTGGTGGCCCGGCACGCCGGTCGATGGCGAGCCGGCCTTGCGCTGGCGCACTCCCGAGGGCAGCGACCTGACCCCTGGCGACTGGCAACGCCCCGACACGCCCGCGCTGGCCATCCTGTTCGAAACGCCTGCACCCGCGCCGCAGTGGCTGGTGCTGTTCAACGCCGGAACACAAGCCATCGACTTCGCCCTGCCCCCCGGCAACTGGACCCTGCAACTCGCCAGCGACAACCCGCAAGACACGCCACGCCTACTGGCGGCAGGCGCCAACCTGCCGCCATCGAGCCTTTGGGTCGCAAGAACGTAGCAGCCATTTGGCACGGCCGGTGCTACGCTGACCGCACCTCCAACGCGCATCACAACAACCGGGAGACAACCCATGGACTCGAACATTGCCCAACCGACCCAGCAAGCCCATCAACTGGTCCGCCGCACCATCGCACTGGTGCTGGCTGGCGGACGCGGCTCCCGCCTCAAGCAACTGACCGACCGACGCGCCAAGCCGGCCGTGTACTTCGGCGGCAAGTTCCGCATCATCGACTTCGCGCTGTCCAACTGCCTCAACTCCGGCATCCGGCGCATGGCGGTGGTCACGCAGTACAAGTCGCATTCGCTGATGCGGCACCTGCAGCGCGGCTGGAGTTTCCTGCGCGCCGAACTCAACGAGATGGTCGACGTGCTGCCCGCGCAGCAGCGCGTCGGCGACGAGCACTGGTACCGCGGCACGGCCGATGCGGTGTTCCAGAACCTCGACATCATCCAGACCCGCTCCACGCCGCATGACTACGTGGTGGTGCTGGCCGGCGACCACATCTACAAGATGGACTACTCGATCATGCTGGCCGACCACGTGCAGAGCGGCCTGGGCTGCACGGTCGGCTGCATCGAGGTGCCGCGCATGGAAGCCGTCGCCTTCGGCGTGATGCACATCACCGACGACCGCAAGGTCACGGCCTTCCTCGAGAAGCCGGCCGACCCGCCCGCCATGCCCGGCAAGCCCGACATCGCGCTGGCCAGCATGGGCATCTACATCTTCGACTCCGAGTACCTCTACAAGCTGCTCGAGGACGACAGCAACAACCCCGCCTCCGACCACGACTTCGGCAAGGACATCATCCCGCGCGCCGTCGCCGAGGGCCGCGCGCTGGCCCACCCGTTCGGCATGTCCTGCGTCACCCGCGCCACGCGCGGCGGCGACAGCCCGGCCTACTGGCGCGACGTCGGCACCATCGACGCGTTCTGGGCCGCCAACCTCGACCTCGCCTCGATCACGCCCGAACTGGACATCTACGACACCAACTGGCCGATCTGGACCTACCAGCGCCAGCTGCCGCCGGCCAAGTTCGTGTTCGGCGCCGATGGCAAGCCGGGCATCACCTACAACACCATCGTCTCGGGCGGCTGCATCGTCTCGGGCTCGTCGGTGAGCGACTCGGTGCTGTTCTCCGGCGTGCGCGTGCATTCTTTCTGCACCATCACGCAGGCCGTGCTGCTGCCCGACGTGGAAGTCGGCCGCAACTGCCGCCTCAGCAAGGTAGTCATCGACCGCGGCTGCGTGCTGCCGGACGACACCGTGATCGGCGAGGACGCCGCCGCCGATGCCGCCCGCTTCGAACGCACCGAGGCCGGCGTGACCCTCGTCACGCGCGAGATGCTCGCCCGCTTGGCAACGTAAGCCCGTTGCCGATGCGAATCCTCCAGGTCAGCGCCGAGATATTTCCCCTCCTCAAGACCGGCGGACTGGCCGACATCGCCGGTGCGCTGCCGCTGGCGCTGGCGGCCGCCGGCCAGGAGGTACGCGCCTTGCTGCCGGGCTTCCCGGCCATCCTTTCGGGCGTGAAGGGCCTCGCGCCCGTCGCCGACTTCCAGGCGCCGTGGGGCGAACCGGCCCGCCTGCTCAAGGGCCACATCGCCACGGCCGGCGCGCCCGACCTGCCCACCTACGTCATCGAGGCGCCCAGCCTCTACGACCGCCCCGGCAACCCCTACGAAGACGGCAACCGGCGGCCCTACGCCGACAACCACCGGCGCTTCGCCCTGCTCGGCTGGGCGGCCGCACGCATCGCGCAAGGGCTCGACCCAAGCTGGCAACCCGAACTGGTGCACGCACACGATTGGCACGCCGCGCTGGCGCCCGCCTATCTGGCCTTCGCCGACTGGACCGGCCGCCCGCGCGTGCGCAGCCTGTATACGATCCACAACCTGGCCTACCAGGGCGTGTTCCCGCCGTGGACCTTCACCGAACTCGGCCTGCCGCACCAGGCCTTCCATCTCAACGGCCTCGAATACCACGGCCAGGTCTCGTTCATGAAGGCCGGCCTCTTCTACGCCGATCGCCTCAGCACGGTCAGCCCGACCTACGCCGGCGAGATCCAGACGCCCGAGCAGGGCTTCGGCCTCGACGGCCTGCTGCGCAGCCGCAGCTACACCCTGCACGGCATCCTCAACGCGGTCGACGACGCCATCTGGAACCCCGCCGGCGACCCGCTGCTCGCCGCGCCCTTCGATGTGCGCCGCCCCGGGGGCAAGGCCACGTGCAAGGCCGCCCTGCAACAGAAGCTCGGCCTGGCCGCTGCGCCCGACGCGCCGCTGTTCGTCATCGTGAGCCGCCTGACGGAACAGAAGGGCCTGCCGCTGGTGCTCGACGGCCTGGACGCCCTGCTCGCCCAGGGCGGCCAGCTGGCCCTGCTCGGCAGCGGCGACGGGTGGCTCGAAGACGCTTTCCGCCAGCGCGCAGCCGCCGCGCCTGACTCGGTGAGCGTCACCATAGGCTACGACGAGCCGCTTGCGCACCAGTTGTTCGGCGGCAGCGACGTGACGCTGGTGCCCTCGCTGTTCGAGCCCTGCGGCCTGACCCAGATGTACGGCCTGCGCTACGGCAGCCTCCCCTTGGTGCATCGCGTGGGCGGGCTGGCCGATACCGTGGTCGACACCACGCTGGAGGACATGGCCGCGGGCACTGCCACCGGCTTCACCTTCGACGAGTTCAGCGGCGAGGGCTACCACCGCGCCCTGCGCCGCGCCTTCGCCCTGTATGCCCGTCCAGCGGACTGGCGCCGCGTGCGCGCTACCGCCATGCGCCGCCCCGCCGACTGGGGCACGGCCGCCGCGCGCTACATCGAGGTCTACAAATGGGCGTTGAGTTGAAAAAAAGCCAACCCGGCCCCGCTCTTGCTTACAAGAAAGACGACTCTAGGGATACGCGCATGACGATCGAAGAATTTGCCTACGACCACCCCGACCGCGACGTCGCGGCCTTCAAGCGGGCCGTCGCCAACAAGCTGATCTACACGGTCGGCAAGGATCCCGTCGCGGCCAGCCAGGACGACTGGCTGCACGCCACGGCGGCGGCGGTGCGAGACCAACTCGTCGAGCGCTGGATGGCGACCACCCGCGCCAACTACAAGCAGGACCTGAAGCGCGTCTACTACCTCTCGATGGAGTTCCTCATCGGGCGCACCTTCACCAACGCGCTGCTCGCGCTGGAGCTGTACGGCACGGTGAAGCAGGCACTGACCGACTTCGGGGTCGACATCGAGGCGCTGACCGAGCGCGAGCCCGACGCGGCGCTGGGCAACGGCGGCCTCGGTCGGCTGGCGGCCTGCTTCCTCGACTCCATGGCCACGCTCGGCGTACCCGGCATGGGCTACGGCATCCGCTACGAATACGGCATGTTCCGCCAGCGCATCGTCGACGGCCAGCAGGTCGAGACGCCCGACTACTGGCTCACGCGCGGCAACCCCTGGGAATTCCAGCGGCCCGAGGTCAACTACCGCGTGCGCTTCGGCGGCCACGTGCAGAAGCGCGTCGGCCATGACGAGCCCTACGGCGCCGCCCACTGGGTCGACACGCACGACGTGCTGGCCGTGGCCTACGACACCATCATTCCGGGCTACGGCACGCCGGCCACCAACACCCTGCGGCTCTGGTCGGCGCGCGCCACGGAGGAGATCGACCTCTCGGCCTTCAACCGCGGCAACTACATGGCCGCCGTCGAAAGCAAGAACCACTCCGAGAACGTCTCGCGCGTGCTCTATCCGGACGACTCCACGCCGTCCGGCCGCGAGCTGCGCCTGCACCAGGAATACTTCTTCTGCAGCGCCAGCGTGCAGGACCTGCTGCGCCGCTACCTGCGCACCCACACCAACTTCGACAAGCTCTCCGAAAAGGTCAGCATCCACCTGAACGACACGCACCCGGTGCTGGCCGTGCCCGAGCTGATGCGCCTGCTGCTGGACGAGCACAACCTGCCGTGGGACGCGGCCTGGGAGCAGGTCCAGAAGGTGTTCAGCTACACCAACCACACGCTGATGCACGAGGCGCTGGAGACCTGGCCGGTCGAGATGATGGGCCGCATCCTGCCGCGCCACCTGCAGATCATCTATGACCTGAACTCGCGATTCCTTGGCTCCGTGGCGCAGAAGTTCGGTGGCGACCACGACCTGATGCGTCGCCTTTCGCTGGTCGACGAATCGGGCGAGCGCCGCGTGCGCATGGCCTACGTCGCGGTGCTCGCGAGCCATTCGATCAACGGTGTCTCGGGCCTGCATTCGGAGCTGATGAAGCAGTCGATCTTTGCCGACTTCAACAAGATCTTCCCCGAGCGCTTCAACAACAAGACCAACGGCGTCACGCCGCGCCGCTGGCTGGCGCAGGCCAACCCGCCGCTGGCCAGCCTGTTGGACGCCCGCATCGGCCGCGGCTGGCGACGCGACCTCAACCAGCTGCAGGCGCTCAGGCCGATGGCCGCGCAGGCGCCCTTCGTACGCGCCTTCCGCCATGCCAAGCGCGAGAACAAGCTGCGCCTGGCCAACTGGATCGAGCAGCACATGGGCATCGTCGTCGACACCGACGCCATGTTCGACGTGCAGGTCAAGCGCATGCACGAATACAAGCGCCAGTTGCTCAACGTGCTGCACGTCATCACGCGCTACCACCGCATCCTCGATGAGCCCGACGCGCCCCATGTGCCGCGCGTGGTGGTGTTCGCCGGCAAGGCGGCCTCCGCCTATGCCATGGCCAAGATGGTGATCCGCCTCATCAACGACGTCGGCGCCGTCATCAACAACGACGAGCGCGTGGGCAAGCTGCTGAAGGTGGTGTTCCTGCCCAACTACAGCGTGAGCCTGGCCGAATGCATCATCCCGGCCGCCGACCTCAGCGAGCAGATCTCCACCGCCGGCACGGAAGCCTCCGGCACCGGCAACATGAAGTTCGCGCTCAACGGCGCGCTGACCATCGGCACGCTGGACGGCGCCAACGTCGAGATGCAGCAGAACGTCGGCGCCGAGAACATCTTCATCTTCGGCCACACCACGCCCGAGGTTGCCGACATCCGCGCCAAGGGTTATCAGCCGCGCGTCTACTACGACAACGACCTCGAACTCAAGCGCGTGCTCGACGCGATCCGCGACGGCATGTTCTCGCACGGCGAGCCTTCGCGCTACCAGCAGGTCTTCGACACGCTGGTGAACTGGGGCGACAACTACCTGCTGCTGGCCGACTACGCGAGCTACGTCGAAATGCAGGAGAAGGTCGACGCGCTGTACCGCGACAGCGACGCCTGGACCCGCATGGCGATCCTCAACGTCGCCGGCATGGGCGCGTTCTCGTCAGACCGCACGATCGCCGAGTATTCGTACGATATCTGGAAGACCAAGCCGGTGCACTTGATGGAATAGGCCCACCCCCGACGCGCCTGCGGCGCCTCCCCCTCCAGGGGGCGCACCCTGCGGCCCGGCAAAGCCGGCTCCGCGGGTGCCCACGAACATGCTTCGCTGCGCTCGCACTGGGTTCACGCTCGCGGAGGACTTTCGGCGTTATCAGGCAGCGGTATGGGGTGCCGTAAATCGGACTTGACCGTACGACAACCCCCACCGCCCGCAGTCAGCGCGCAGGCGCTTCCGTCACGAAGCCGATCCGGCTCAACCCCGCCGTGTTCGCGATCCCCATGATCTGGACCACCTTGCCGTAGGGCACGGTGATGTCCGCGCGCAGTTGCACCTCGGTATCGCGATTTTCGAGCGCCGCCTGCTTCAGGCGCGCGGCGAGTTGCGCATCGTCCATGGGCACGTCGTTGAGATAGACGATCCCCTTGGCATCCACCACCAGGCTCACGAAGCGCGGCTCGTCGTTCGGCTTGCCCGCATCGGTCTGCGGCAGGTCGAGCCGGATCGAACTGGCCAGCAACGGCGCCGTGATGATGAAGATCACCAGCAACACCAGCATCACGTCCACCAGCGGCGTCACGTTGATGTCCGACAGCGGCCGCTGCCCGCCCGCGCCCGTGGCCCGACCACCGCTGCCGCTGCTGCTTCCCAGGGCTGAGCGACCGAAGGGCATGATCAGGCCGGCGCCGGGCCGCTCCCAAGGCGGGCTGCAACCCCCTCGGGGGCAGAGAGCACACGAAGTGAACGAGGGTGGGGGTCGTCATGTCCAGGCCGACGCCGGGCCGCTCCCAAGGCGGCCTGCAGCCCTCTCGGGGGCAGCGAGCACACGAAGTGAGCAAGCGTGGGGGTCATGTTCAGATCAACATCGTCCCGGCCGCCGGCAAGCCCGCTTCGGGCCGCTCGCCGAACACCGCCAGCAGGTCGTGCGCAAAGCCTTCCAGTTCCGCCTCGATCCGCCCGATCACGCGGCCGAACCAGTTGTAGGCCAGCACGGCAGGAATGGCGACCGCCAGCCCGGCGGCCGTCATGATCAGCGCCTCGCCGACGGGACCGGCCACCTTGTCGATGGTGAAGGCGCCGGACTGCGCGATGCCCGTCAGCGCGTGGTAGATGCCCCAGACCGTGCCCAGCAAGCCGACGAAAGGCGCGGTCGCGCCCACGGTGGCCAGCAGGATCTGCCCTGCCGACACGCGCCGCATGGTCCCATGCAATGCCACACGGAGCACCCGCGTCAGGTGCGCGTCGCGCCCGCCCGTGGCGCCGAGGCTGCCCTTTGTCGCCGGTGAACTTGCCAGGCCCTGCAATGCCAGCACAGAGGGCAGCACCAGCATTCCGCGGTCGAAGGACTTGACGTGATGCAGCGCCTCGGTGAGCGTGTGCGCCTGCCAGAAGGCCGCAACACTGCGCAGCAGGTCGCGCGTGCCGCCGCGCAGGAACCAGGTCTTCCAGAGAATGACAACCCAACTGCCGATCGACATCGCCAGCAACAGCGCCGCCACGCCGCGGCTGACACCGTCGCCCTGGGTCAGCTGCTCGAGGACGGTCATCCGGTGACAGCGGGCCCGAAGTTCGTCACTTCAGGCCGAGCACGTCGAACATGTCGAACAAGCCGGCCTTCCTGTCGGCCAGGAAACGCACCGCCCGCAGGCTGCCCTGGACATAGTGCGCCCGGTTGCCCGACTTGTGCGTGATCTCGATGCGCTCGCCGGTGCCGGCGAACAGCACGGTGTGTTCGCCCACGATGTCGCCGCCGCGTATCGCGGAAAAGCCGATGGTGGACGGGTCGCGCTCGCCAGTGATGCCGTCGCGGGCGTACACGGCGCAATCCTTCAGGTCGCGGCCCAGCGCGTCCGCGATGACCTCGCCCATCTTGAGCGCGGTGCCCGAAGGCGCATCGACCTTGTGCCGGTGATGCGCCTCGATGATCTCGATGTCGTAGCCCGTCGAGAGCGCCTTGGCGGCCATTTCGAGCAGCTTGAAGGTGACGTTGACGCCGACGCTGAAGTTCGGCGCCAGCACGATCGCGATGTCCTCGGCGAACGCGGCGATCTCCACCTTCTGCGCATCGCTGAAGCCGGTGGTCCCGATGACCGCCTGCACGCCAAGCTCGCGGCATGCCGCGAGATGCGCCAGCGTACCTTCAGGTCGCGTGAAGTCGATCAGCACCTGTGCGTTCTGGAGACCCTGGCGCAGGTCGGCGACGATCGGGACGCCCGAGTTGAATCCGAGAAAGGCGCCGGCATCGCTACCGATGGCGGGGCTTGCGGCGATATCGAGCGCACCGGCGAGCTGGCAGTCGTCTGCGTCGCGAACACCCTCGATCAGCATGCGCCCCATGCGGCCGGACGCGCCGGCAATGGCAATGCGATGCATCAGCGACCCGTCGATTCGAGGGGGGGATAGCTCGCCGGCAGCGGCGCGCGCGCGGCGGTCTCTTCAGCGGACTTTTCCGGCTCGGCCGGCGCGATCTTCTTGAGCTTGTCTTCCGGAACCTCGAGCTCGGGCACCTTGCCGCTCTTGCGACGCGTGTCGAGCGTGGCAACGAATTCTTCCTCGCTCGGCATCTCGTCGCCTTCGAAGCGCTGCAGCAATTCGCCGTCGAAGTACAGCGTCAGGCGACGCTGCTGCGGCTCCACGCCCTGGCGCCGAATCGTGAACACGTAGTCCCAGCGATTGGCATGGAATACATCGCTCAGCAAGGAGGTGCCGAGGATGTCACGTACCTGCTGGCGGGACATGCCGGTGCGAAGCGCGCCGACCTGTTCCTTGGAAACGAAATTGCCCTGCACCACTTCGATCTTGTAGGGCGTGACCGCCGTGAGCGCGCCGCGCGTGCTGTCCGCAACGCTGCTGCAAGCCGCCAGGCTCAAGCACGTCAGCAGTGCGGCGGCCAGCGCGCCCGATCGGCAATGGGGGATGACGGGCATGGGGAGAAAGGGTAGCGATATGATCGAACCATTGTAGCGGCTGGCCCCCGGCGGACCCGGTCCGCGGGCCATCACTGAAACCACCATGGCCAACATCGAAGAACTCAAGAACACCGGCCTGAAGGCCACGCTCCCGCGCCTGAAGATCCTCGAGATCTTCCAGACCGGCGGGCAGCGGCACATGACGGCGGAAGACGTTTTCCGCGTACTGCTCAACGAGCATTCCGACATCGGCCTGGCCACCGTCTACCGGGTGCTGACGCAGTTCGAGCAGGCCGGCATCCTGGAGCGCAGCCACTTCGAGAGCGGCAAGGCGGTCTACGAACTCAACGAAGGCAAGCACCACGATCACCTGATCTGCACCGGATGCGGCAAGGTCGAGGAGTTCTACGACCCCGAGATCGAGCGCCGACAGCAGATGATCGCCCAGGACAAGGGCTGGATCCTGCAGGATCACGCGATGTCCCTCTACGGCCTCTGCGCCAGCTGCACCAGTCGAAGGTAAAGCCGGGTAAAGACGGCCGGTCACTCCGCCAGGCCGCTCTCCATCGCCTTGTGGTGACGCGCGACGAAATCGGCGTACGTGTCGATGCCGCGCAACTGCAGGATCGAATTGCGCACCGCCGCCTCCACCAGCACGGCGATGTTGCGGCCGGCCACCACCTGGATGATGACCTTGCGCACCGGCACGCCCAGCACATCCTGCGTCAGCGGCGCCGAAGGCATGCGCTCATAGTCACGCTCGAAGCTGTCGCGCCGCACCAGGTGCACGATCAGCTTGAGCCGCATGCGGCGGCGCACCGCCGTCTCGCCGAAGATCGCGCGGATGTCGAGCAGGCCGATGCCGCGCACCTCCAGCAGGTTCTGCAGCAGTTCGGGGCAACGGCCTTCGATGGTGTTCTGGTTGATGCGGAACACGTCCACCGCGTCGTCGGCCACCAGCCCGTTGCCGCGGGAGATGAGCTCCAGCCCCAGTTCGCTCTTGCCCAGCCCCGATTCCCCGGTGATCAGCACGCCCATGCCCAGGATGTCCATGAACACGCCGTGCATCGAGGTGCGCTCGGCGAAGTGCTTGGACAGGTAGGCGCGCAGCAGGTCGATCACGAAGGCCGAGGACTCGCGCGTGGCGAACAGCGGCAATTGCGCGCGTTCGCAGATCGACAGCAGTTCGTCCGGCGCGGTCTGCGCGTCGGCCAGCACCAGCATCGGCGGCTCCAGCGTGACGATGCGCGCAATGCGCCGGGCGCAGTCTTCCTTGGTGCCGCGCGTGAGGTAGGCCACCTCGCGTGCGCCGAGGATCTGCACGCGATAGGGGTGGATGTAGTTGAGGTAGCCGACCAGGTCTGCCGCAGACTGCGCGCGACTGATGACGTCCGATTCGAACTGCCGCTCCGATGCGCCCAGCCCGGCCAGCCACTCCCAGCGAAGCGATCCGCGAAATTCCTCGAACATCGCGTCCGCGCTGATGACTGTGTGCTTCATGGGTGATGGGAAAGGACGAATGCTCTGGGGTATTCAGTCCAAGAATAACGTGGAACCGGCATTGCGGGGCCACTGGCATGGCCTCGCTGGCAGGGCGCGCGATGGCGCAAAGCCTGAGGGCGAGCGACGCTGGCGCCGGGAACCCGGCGGCTGCCATGCCATCGGAAGGGGCCGCAGCAGCGGCTGGAAAAGCGCACGAAATGCGCCATTCAAAGGCGAGTGGAACTTACGCGACTTGCGCGGACTGCCAGCCCGCGATCAGCGCATGGAGGGCGCGCGCATCGGTGCTGGACTTGATCTTTTCGCGCAGGCCGGAATCGCTGAGCAATTCGGCAATCTCGGAGAGGATTTCGAGGTGCTTCTGCGTGGCCGCCTCCGGCACCAGCAGGAAGATCAGCAGCACGACCGGTTGCTCGTCGGGCGCGTCGAAGCCGATCGGATCGGCCAACTGGAACACGGCCGCCATCGGCGCCTTGAGGCCCTTGATGCGACCGTGTGGTATCGCCACGCCGTGACCAAGCCCGGTCGATCCGAGCCGTTCGCGCGCGAACAGGCTGTCGGTGATCAAGGCGCGACCGAGGCCGTGGAGGTTTTCAAACAGCAAGCCGGCCTCTTCGAAGGCACGTTTCTTGCTTGTAGCGTCGACGCTCACAAGGACTTGAGCGGGCGGCAGGATGGACGCGAGGCGATTCATGTTTGGGGCAGGGCGACGGCGATTATGCACCGACCTCGCGAAAAGCAAAGGGCCGCCAAAAGGCGGCCCGCAAGAGTGTTTGCCCTGAGCCACGTCAGCGGCTCGAAACAGTCCGTATTACATGATGCGCTTGGGCGCGGCGTGATGATGGTCCTGCAGACGGTCCTTGTGGCGCACCACTTGGCGGTCCAGCTTGTCGACCAGCTCGTCGACAGCGGCGTAGAGATCAGCATGGCTCGACTCGGCGAACATGTCATTGCCCTTCACGTGGATGTTGCACTCGGCCCGTTGCCTGCGCTCCTTTTCCTTCTGCTTTTCAACCGTTAGCAGCACCTTGACATCGACCACCTGGTCGAAGTGGCGGGTGATCCGATCAAGCTTGCTAGTGACATAGCTGCGCAATGCTGGAGTGACGTCGAGGTGATGACCGCTGATCGTCAGATTCATGAATGACCTCCTGGGATAGACCGTTGATAGACCGTTGGTGAAAAGGACCTTTCCTCGATTGAGGGCGGGCCACGGGGACAACATGGATAGGGAGTGGAAGGGACGGGAAGGGAGCGGAAAAAAGAGGTGTGGAAGGGAAGGGAAAGAGAGGTGGTTGCAGAAAACCCGCTGGGGGTCCGGTTCACTATGCCCCCCGTGTCATCGAATTGCAATCCCCGAATGGCAGGGAAAACCGTGATGCATTGCACACGTTGCAGGTAGTTACCGTCGGTTTCAAAAACGCTGTAGTGAGTTTTTATTCACTTCGTCCAACGAGCGCGCGACGGCGCTATTTCCAGGCGTTGCGCAGGCGATTTCGAAGGTCGATAGCGGCCGCCGGCGGCGGCACGAAGACAGGGCGCTCGGGTGGCGGCGGCCAGGTGACGTGCTCGAAGCCCGCGGCGTCGGCCGCATCGATGAAGCGAGTGCGGCCGGCGTACACATGGCGGTCGCCCCGCGCGGCCTGCTGCGTTACATAGAAGCGCTGCGGCACGACCAGGTGCAAATGGTCGCGCGCACGCGTCATTGCGACGTAAAGCAGCCGGCGCTCCTCCTCCAGTTCGGCCGCGCCCTGGGCCACGTCGGCAGGCATACAGCCGTCCACCACGTTGAGCACATGCACCGAGCGCCACTCCTGCCCCTTGGCCGAATGGATGGTCGACAGGATCAGGTAATCCTCATCGAGCAGCGGCGGGCCGGCGCGGTCGCTGGTGGCCGACGGCGGGTCGAGCGTAAGTTCCGTAAGAAAACTTTCACGCGATGAATAACCCGATGCAAGTCGAGCCAATCGTTCGAGGTCGCCGCGGCGCACGCCGGCATCGTCATGCAGTCGTTCGAGTTGCGGCAGGTACCAGCGCAGCGCCGCTTCCATGTCGGCAGGCCAGGGCGAAGCCGCTGCTCGCAACTCCCCGTAGATGTCGGCAAAACGTTGCCATTCCTGTCGAGTTCCCGACGGCGGCTGGAAGTCCCGCACCACGGCGCCGGGATCGGCCGCCTCGCCCATGGCGTCGAGCAACCGCGACGAGGTGGCCGGGCCGACGCCCGGAATGAGCTGCGTCACCCGAAAGCCGGCCATGCGCCCGCGCGGGTTCTGCACGAATCGCAGCACCGCCAGCAGGTCCTTGACGTGGGCCGCCTCCAGGAACTTGAGGCCGCCGTACTTGACGAAGGGAATGTTGCGGCGCGCCAGTTCGAGTTCCAGCGCGGCGCTGTGGCTGGAGGTGCGGAACAGCACGGCTTGCGACTTCAGCGCGAGGCCGCCCTCGCGGTGCGCCAGGATGCGGTCGCACACCCAGGTGGCCTGCTGCGCCTCGTCGGGCACCAGCACCAATTGGGGCTGGCCGGCGGACGGCTTGTCGGTCCAGAGGGTCTTGGCATGGCGCTCGGCGGCATGCGCAATGACGGCGTTGGACACATCGAGGATCGGCTGCGTGGAGCGGTAGTTGCGCTCCAGCGTGACGATGCGTGCCGCCTGCGAGAACTGGCCGGGGAAGTCGAGGATGTTGCGCACGGTGGCGCCGCGGAACGAGTAGATCGATTGCGCGTCGTCCCCCACCACGGTCAGGCCGCGGCCATCGGGCTTGAGCGCAATCAGGATCGCGGCCTGCAGGCGGTTGGTGTCCTGGTATTCGTCGACCAGCACATGGTCGAAGCGCGAGCCGACGAGTTCGGCCAGGGACGGCTCGCTCATCATCTCGGCCCAGCAAAGCAGCAGGTCGTCGTAGTCGAGCAGGTTCTGCTGCTGCTTGGCCTCGACGTAGCCGCCGAACAGCCGCTTGAGTTCGGCAGCCCATTCCGCGCACCAGGGGAAGGTGTGCTTGAGCACGCTTTCGAGCGGCTCGCGAGTGTTGACGCAGCGCGAATAGATCGCGAGGCAGGTGCCCTTGCGCGGGAAGCGCCGCGTGGTGGCGGACAGCCCGATCTCATGCCGCACCAGGCCCATGAGGTCCTCGGCATCACCGCGGTCGTGGATGGTGAAGTTCTCGTCGAGGCCGATCTGCGTGGCGTGCTCGCGCAGGATGCGAGCACCGACGCCGTGAAAGGTGCCGGCCCAGGGCAGGGCCGGCGGCGCTTCGGAGCGCAGGCCCAGCACGCGCGCCACCACCTGTCCGGCGCGCCTCTCCATTTCCTGCGCTGCCCGGCGCGAGAAGGTCAGCAACAGGATGCGCTGGGGATCTGCGCCCTTGGCGATCAGGTGCGCCACGCGATGCGCCAGCGTGCTGGTCTTGCCCGAGCCGGCGCCCGCAATCACGAGCAGCGGCTCGGGCCCTGGATGCATGACGGCCGTGCGCTGCTCGTCGTTGAGCGCGGCGAGGACCGACGCCAGGCGTTGCGCGGGTGTTTCGACGGCTTGGGAGGGAGCTTCGACGGTCAGCGACATGGGAAAGCGAACTGTACATCCATCCAGCGCACACAGGTCGCAGAGCCGCAGGTGGGGCCCTCACCCCGGCCCTCTCCCCGAGGGGAGCGGGAGGCAAACCCGCACATTGCAAACGCGCGGTCACAGGCGGCAACAGATAATCCGCGCCATGCTGAATATCTTCACGCTCGCCAACGGTCGACTCGTCCAGGAAGAAATCGAGTCGCTGGAAGAGTTGTCCAAGTTCCAGCCGATCTGGGTCGACCTGGAGTCGCCGTCGGTCGAGGAAAAGCGTTGGGTCAAGCAGTACTACGGGCTGTCGATTCCTGAAGACGCGATGGACGAGGACATCGAGGAATCGGCCCGTTTCTACGAGGAAGACAACGGCGAGCTGCATATTCGCAGCGACTTCCTGATCGATGACAGCGAGGACCCGCGCTCGGTGCGTGTGGCCTTCATCCTGAACCAGCACAACGCCGAGTTGCGCAGCCGCGGCGTGCTGTTCTCGATCCACGACGAGGACGTGCCGGTGTTCCGTCTGGTGCGCATGCGCGCGCGCCGGGCGCCGGGGCTGATCGAGGATGCCAAGGAAGTGCTGCTGAAGCTGTTCGACGCCGACGCCGAATATTCCGCCGACACGCTGGAGAACATCTACGACGACCTGAAGAAGGTCAGCGAGAAGGTGCTGCGCGGCAACATGACCGACGCGCTGGCGAGCGAGGTGCTCGGCGAGATCGCGCGCCACGAAGACCTGAACAGCCGCATCCGCCGCAACGTGATGGACACGCGCCGCGCGGTGAGCTTCATGATGCGCAGCAAGATGCTCAGCGCCGAGCAGTTCGAGGAGGCGCGGCAGATCCTGCGCGACATCGAGTCGCTGGACAACCACACGGCCTTCCTGTTCGACAAGATCAACTTCCTGATGGATGCGACCGTCGGTTTCATCAACATCAACCAGAACAAGATCATCAAGATCTTCTCGGTGGCCAGCGTGGCGCTGCTTCCGCCGACGCTGGTGGCGAGCATCTACGGCATGAACATGCAGTTTCCGGAACTGCAGGCCTTGGGGAGCCTGTCGTATCCGTACGTGGTGATCATGATGGCGGCGAGTGCGCTGGTGCCGATGTGGTACTTCGGGCGGAAGGGCTGGTTGAGCTAGGCTCGCCCCCAGGTCGCCGCGTCGCGGCTCTCACCCCCTACCGGGGGCAACACCGGCGGCCCGGCAAAGCCGGTTCCGCGGTGTTTCGCGAACAGCGATATCCTTTCGGCGCCGTTTGGCGGATTCCAGGAAACACGACATGTCGAAACTCAGGGTCGCAAGCTTTTCAATCTCACTGGACGGCTACGGGGCGGGGCCGGATCAGTCCATCGACAACCCGCTGGGACGCAACGGCGGCGAACTGCACGGCTGGGTTTTCCCCACGCGCACCTTCCAGCGAACGCTTTTCGGACGCGATGAGGGAAGCACCGGCGTCGATGACGACTTCGCCGCCAGGGGCTTCGCGAACCTCGGCGCCTGGATCCTTGGCAGGAACATGTTCGGCCCGGTTCGGGGACCGTGGCCCGATCTCGAATGGAAAGGGTGGTGGGGCGCCAACCCGCCGTATCACGTGCCGGTCTTCGTGCTGACGCACCATCCGCGCCCCCCGCTGGAGATGGAGGGCGGGACGACCTTTCACTTCATCACGGGCGGAATTCATGAAGCGTTGACGAGGGCTCGGGAAGCTGCCGGTGGCAAGGACATCCGGGTGGGCGGCGGGGTGAGCGTCATCCGCGCCTATCTAGAGGCAGGGCTCATCGATGAGATGCACCTGGCGGTGGCGCCAGTGCTGCTCGGCCAGGGGGAACACCTCTTCCACGGCCTCGACCTGCGCGACCTGGGCTACAGCTGCACCGAGCGCGCCGCGTCGGAGAAAGCAACGCATCTGGTCCTGACGCGGAACGCGAAAGGCGCCTGACGAGGCCTGCGCGTTCCGGCGCTGACCAAGGGCGCAAGGCCGCCGTGGCACGGCACGGCGCACCCGTGCATGAATGCATTCATGCGTTGGAAGGCGAACCGTATGAACCAGGGCGGCCTCAGCCGTGCATCTGGTCCCAGAGCCTTGTCGGGCTCAAGGGCATCTGCAACTGCGTCGTCCTGGCCCCGAAGCCGTTGCGCGCCAGCGCATCCGCCACCGCATTGACCACCGACGGCGTCGCGCCGATGGTGCCCAGTTCGCCCACGCCCTTCACACCCAGCGGATTGTTCTTGCAGGGCGTGGACTGGTCCATCTCGGTCTTGAAGTCGGGCGAGGTGCGGGCCACCGGCATGGCGTAGTCCATGAAGCTGCCGGTCAGGGGCTGGCCGGTCTCGGCGTCATAGACGATCTGCTCGAGCAGCGCCTGGCCGATGCCCTGCACCGCGCCGCCGTCGAGCTGGCCGCGCACGATCATCGGGTTCACCACGTTGCCCACGTCGTTGACTGAGGCATAGGCCACCACTTCGACATCCGCCGTCAACGGGTCGACCTCGACTTCGCTGATGTGGCAGCCGTTGGGCCAGGTCGGGCCGGCCACGGTGCTGGTGGAGTCCATGAAGATGCGGTGGTCGGGCTGCTTGCCGGCCAGCTCGAACAGGCCGATCTTCAGGTCGGTGCCGGCCACCGTGAAGCTGCCTTCGGCGTACTTCACGTCTTCCGGCGCGGCTTCGAGCTCTTTCGCGGCCAGGCCGCGGGCGTGGTCGATGGTGCGCTCCGATCCCACGCGCACGGCCGAGCCGCCGGTGAAGATCGAGCGCGAACCGGCACTGCCGAAGCCGTCGCCGCGATCGGTGTCGCCGAGCACCACGCGCACCTGCTCGGGCAGCACGCCGAAGGCATCGACCACGAGTTGCATCAGCGAGGTGGCGATCCCCTGGCCCATCGCGTTGACGGCAGAGAACACCTCGATGATGCCGTCCGCCAGCACCGACACGGTCACGCGTTCCTCGAACACGTTGCCGCCGGTCCATTCGAGGAAGGTCGCGATACCGAGGCCGCGCAGCTTGCCGCGCTGCTTCGATTCCGCGGCGCGCGCCTCGAAGCCGCTCCAGTCGGCCAGCGCCAGGCCCTGGTTCATCACGTGCTCGAAGCGGCCGGTGTCGTAGACCTGGCCCATCGGGTTGGTGTAGGGCATCTGCTCCGGCTGGATGAAGTTGCGGCGGCGCAGCGCGATGCGGTCCATGCCCAGTTGGCGGGCCGCCTCGTCCATGAGGCGCTCCATGTTGTGGATCGCTTCGGGCCGGCCGGCGCCGCGGTAGGCACCGGTGGGCGCGGTGTTGGTCATCACCGCCTTGAAGTGGAAGTCGATGGTTTGGATGTCGTAGATGCTGGTCTGCACCCACGGCCCGATCAGCAGCTGGATCGCCACGCCCACGCCGGTGCCGTAGGCGCCCACGTTGGCCAGCGAATGCACCTTCAGCGCGAGGATCTTGCCGTCGGCGGCCAGGGCCAGTTCGGCGTCCACATGCACGTCGCGGCCGTGCGTGGTCGAGGTGAATTCCTCGCTGCGGTCGGCGATCCACTTGACCGGCAGCTTGAGTTCACGCGCGGCGTACACGACGACCGCGTCCTCCGGGTACATGCCGGTCTTCATGCCGAAGCCGCCGCCCACGTCGGGCACGCGCACGCGGATCTGGTCGCGCGGGATCTTGAGCACCGCGTCGCACAGCGTGTCGCGCACGCCGGAAGGCATCTGCGTGCTCATGTGGATCGTGGTGCGGCCGCTGGCCTTGTCGAAGTCGGCGACGATGGAGCGCGGCTCCAGCGTGACAGCGGCCAGGCGCTGGTTGACGATGTGCAGCTTGACGACGTGCGCGGCCTTGGCGAAGGCAGCGTCCGTGGCCTCGGCGCTGCCGTGGCGCATTTCGCAGGAGATATTGTCGGGCGCCTCGTCGCACAGCACCGGCGCGCCGGGTGCGATGGCCTCTGCCGGGTCGATGACCATCGGCAACGCCTCGTAGTCGATGGAAACCGCCTCGGCCGCATCGCGCGCTTGCTGCAAGGTCCGGGCAATGACCGCGACCACGGGCTCGCCGACGAAGCGCACGCGTTCATGCGCCAACGGACGGCGCGGCGCAGTGGCGGCAGGGCTGCCATCCGCCCGCACGAAACCGGCCGCGCCCGGCAGGGGCTCCACGCCGGCCGCCACGAGGTCGGCGCCGGTGAGGACCTTGAGCACGCCCGGCATGCCAGCAGCGGTGGAGGTGTCGATGGAGACGATGCGCGCATGCGGATACGGCGATCGCGAGAAGCTGAGCTGGGCCTGCTCGGCGAAGGAGATGTCGTCGGTGTAGCGGCCAAGGCCTGCCACCAGCGTGTCGTCCTCGACGCGGCGGACTTCCTTGCCGCTGCCGAAGCGCCCGGCTGCAGGGACGGGGGTGGGGGTGGAGACGGAAGCGTTCAAGTTGTCGACCTCATCAATCAATGGCCCCAGCGGCCAGCGCATGGACTTTGCCATGAAACGCAATGTCGCGGCGGCGCTCGCTGCAACGGCGGGGCGAATGCGCGACGCGCGTTTTTCAGGATTGCTCCGCAGGCGTCGGACGCACCCATTTCCAGGTGACTTCCACCGCCTGCACGCCCGCGACAAGGCCCTGCGGATCCGGGAAAGCCTGCCCTTCCACGACGTAGGCCGTGCGATTCCAGACATTGAAGGTGCGCGCCTGCGGATGACGGGCGTCAACGCTGCCGATCCACTCGCCGGTGCCGGGGCATACGTCGGTGCCGTTGCAGACGCGCAGGTGCCGCTTTTCGGTCTCGGGCGTCTGTGCCTGGATGCCTGCGATGGCCAGGCTGGCGAGCAGCCCGATGCCGGCGCCCGCCAGTGTGAAGACGAGCGTGGCCAGCGCGCCGATGACGGCGCTGAGACCCACGCCGCCGCGTTCGCTCAGGTAGTAGCCGAGCATCGCCCCAGCCAGCGGAAACAGCAGCAGCTTCATTCCGCCGCCCTCTTCGCGGCCCAGGCGCCTCTTCAGGGCGCTGCATGCCGCCCGCGCTTTCTCAAGCCAGGTCGAGGGCGGGGGATGCGCGTCAGGAAGGGGTTTCATCGGGTCTCAGGGAATGCGTGACCGTCACCGCGTCGCCGCAGCGAAGCGTGCCGCCCGTCAGTATGCGTGCCGTGATGCCACCGTGCCCGCGCATGGCGTTGTAGCCGCCCGGACCCAGGGCTTCTTCCATGCGCGAGCAAGGTTCGCAGGGACCGCTGACTTCGAGCACGACCTCCGCGCCGATGCACAGTTGCAAGGGCTGGTCGCGGAACAGCGCACGCGCGGCCAGCAGGTTCAGGCCCGAGACGACCAGGTTGCGACGCAGCCATTCGACGCTCACCACCTCGCGGCGCGACAACGCAGCGATGACCGGCAGATGCTCGGCCTGGATCAGCGTGACCTGTCGCCTGCCCCCGCCGGCTGCAGAGGGTATCCGTGCCGCGATGCGATCACCGGCCAGGCCGCGCCCGGCCAGCGCCATGACCTGCGCGACGGGCTGCACGGGCACGCCTCGCGCCGGTCGCAGCAGGATCGCGTCGAGCCGGCCCGCGTGCGCGAATCGGCTCGTGAGTTCGCGCAGGCCGTTCATGGCGGCAGCGTCGGCAACAGCGCGGCGATGAGCGCGCGGGCCTGCCGCCCGGCCACCTGCGCAAGATAGGCCGGAAAGTCCACATGCGCCTGGTCGTCCGCACGGTCCGAGATGTTGCGCACGGCGGCAAAGGGCACGCCGTGGTCGTGGCAGACCTGCGCGACCGCGGCGGCCTCCATTTCGACGGCCATCGCATCGGGGAGCGCCGCGCGCAGTGCGCGCGCCTCGTCAGCGCGCGCAACGAAGCGGTCGCCGCTGATCAGCAAGCCTTGATGAACATGCGGCGTGTCGATGCCGAAGCGCGCCAGCGTCTGTGCATCGAAGAGCGACTTCGCATTCACCGACGGAGCGCGCGCCGCCGCCAGCAGCAGCGCGGCCAGCGCCGCGTCCGCCGCGAAGCGCGACCGCCCATACAAGGGCACCTCGAAGCGCGGGAACAGCGGCGAGGCATCCATGTCGTGCTGCAGGAATTCGGCGCCGACGACCGTGTCGCCCACCCGCACGTCGGGATGCAGCCCGCCCGCCACGCCCGTGAACACGATGCGCCGCACGTTGAAGCGCTCGATGAGCGCCGCCGCCGTGGTGGCCGCAGCCACCTTGCCGATGCCCGACAGCGCGAACACCACGGGCCGCCCGAGCCACTCGCCCGCATGGAAGTCGCGCCCCGCATGGCGCACGACGCGCAACCCTTCAAGCTGGACGGCCAGGCCTTCCTGCTCCTCGGGCAGCGCGCTGAGGATCGCAGTGGTCATGACGCTTCTGCCGGAAGGCAGCGGGATTGGATCCGCCTCACGAAGTGACCCGGATCCTGGGGGCGAGCAGCAAGCTACTTGATATCGACGCCATAGAAGGTGTGACGGCCGAACGGGCTCAGCTTGAAGTCGACCACTTCCTTGCGCACGGGCTTCAGCTGCACCGCGTGCGCGATGGTGAACCACGGCGCCTGTTCCTTGAAGACGACCTGCGCCTTCTTGTAGAGCGCGTCGCGGTCGGCCTGCTTGGACACGGATTTGGCTTTCACCACCAGGTCGTCGTAGGGCTGGTAGCAAAACTTGGCCACGTTGCCGCCGTTGTTCTTCGATGCGTCGCAGCCCAGCAGCGTGTGCAGAAAGTTGTCCGGATCGCCGTTGTCGCCGGTCCAGCCGAACATGCCCATCTGGTGCTCACCGGCTTGCAGGCGCTTGCGGTACTCGCCCCACTCGAAGGTCTTGATCTCGGCCTTGACGCCTATCTTGGCCAGGTCGGCCTGCATCAGTTCGGCGATGCGCTTGGCGTTCGGGTTGTAGGGCCGTTGCACCGGCATGGCCCAGAGATCGGTCGTGAAGCCGTTGGCCAGGCCGGCGACAGCGAGCAGCTTCTTGGCACCTTCGGGATCGTATGGGTCGTCCTTGACCGCATCGTTGTACGACCACATGGTCGGCGGAATCGGGTTCTTGGCGGCCACGCCGGTGGACAGGTAGACGCCCTCGATGATGGCCTTCTTGTTGATCGCCATATTGATGGCCTTGCGCACGCGCACGTCGTCGAAGGGCTTCTTCTGCGTGTTGTAGGCGAGGTAGCCGACGTTGAGGCCGGCCTGCTCGAGCACCTGCACGTTCGGGTCCTTGCGGATTGCATCGAGGTCGGCCGGATTCGGATACGGCATGACGTGGCATTCGCCCTTCTGCAGCTTGGCCCAGCGCACCGATGCATCGGGCGTGATCGAGAAGATCAGGTCGTCGATCTTGGCCTTGCCGTCCCAGTACTGCGGGAAGGCCTTGAAGCGGACAACCGCATCCTTCTGGTACTGCACGAGGTAGAAAGGGCCGGTGCCGACCGGGTCCTGGTCGATCTTCTCGGGGGTGCCGGCCTTGAGCATCGCGATCGCGTACTCCTTGGACTGCACGCCGGCGTAGGGCATGGCGAGGTTGGCAAGGAAGGGGGCCTCGGGCTTGTTGAGGACGAACTTGACGGTGTAGTCGTCGACGCGGTCGACCGACTTCAGCAGCTTGGCCATGCCCATGTCGTTGAAGTACGAGTGGTTGGGGCTGGTGACCTTGAAGTAGGGGTCGTTTTCCTTCCACTGGCGCTCGATCATGAAGATGACGTCATCGGCGTTGAGGTCGCGCGTCGGCTTGAAGTTCTTGTTGGAGGTGTGCCACTTCACGCCCTTGCGCAGGTGGAAGGTGTACTCGGTGCCGTCGGCGGAAATCTCCCACTTCTCGGCCAGGCCCGGGACCACCTTGGTCCCGCCGCGCTCGAACTGGACGAGGTTGTCGAAGACCTGCGTGGTCACGTCGAAGGAGGTGCCGGTGGTGTTGATCGCCGCATAGAAGTTCTCGGGGCTGCCTTCGGAGCAGAACACCAGCGTCTTCGCGGCGGCAGCGCCGCAGGCGAGCGCCAGCGCGGTCGGGATGATCAGGGCGGCGGCGGCACGCAGGCGGCGCGCAACAGGGGACTTGGCTTTCATTGCGGAAACTCCTTCGGACGGGAAACGGGAAAAGGTCTGCACGCCGGCTTGGTACCCCGTTTCATAAGTACGGGCACAAATGAAATCGATGCGTTTCGTGTCAGGGCAAGGCGCAAACCGCAGCGATACCCGAAGGTATCGCGAGGATTTGCAACGCCGCCATGGCGCGAAAGGCGCGGTTTCATGTGCTCGTACTTATGAAATGGGGTACCTAGGCCGGCGCAAGCTGCGGATTATGGGCACCGGCAGGGGCGGCGCCATCGAGGAACTTCTCGGCGTGGTGGCAGGACACCATGCGCTCGTCGAGCGCGCGCAGCACCGGACGCTCGACGCGGCAACGCTCGGTTGCATGGGAACAGCGCGTGTTGAACACGCAGCCCGGGGGCGGATTCAGCGGCGAAGGCAGTTCGCCCTGCAGCACGATGCGCTGGCTGGTGGCCAGGCCGGGCGTCGAGGCCAGCAGCGCCTGCGTGTACGGATGCAGCGGCCGCGCGAAGATGCGCGACTTGGCGCCCTGCTCGACCACGTGGCCGAGGTACATCACCATCAGGTCGTGCGCGATGTGGCGCACCACGCCGAGGTCGTGCGAGATGAAAAGGTAGGCCAGGCCCAGTTCCTTCTGCAGGTCGGCCAGCAGGTTCAGCACCTGCGCCTGGATCGACACGTCCAGCGCGGAGACCGGCTCGTCCGCCACCAGCAGGCGCGGCGACAGCATCAGCGCGCGCGCGATGGCGATGCGCTGGCGCTGCCCGCCGGAGAACATGTGCGGATAGCGGTTGGCATGCTCCGGCCGGAGGCCGACGCGCGACAGCATCTCGCGCGCCTTGGCGGCCCGCTCGGTCTTGCCGAGGCTGGTGTTGATGGCCAGCGGGTCTTCCAGCACGGCCGCGATCTTCTTGCGCGGGTTGAGCGAGCCGTAGGGGTTCTGGAAGACCAGCTGCACCGCCTGCCGCAGCTCGCGCTTGCGTTCCGCCGGCGGGTGGACCGCGTCCATGCCCACGATGCTGAGCTGGCCCGCGGTCGGCTTCTCGATCAGCGTGACCATGCGCGCGAGCGTCGACTTGCCGCAGCCCGATTCGCCGACCACGGCCAGCGTGCGGCCCCGCTCGAGCCTGAACGAGACCTCGCCCACGGCCTGCAACTGCGCAGGCGCCTTGAACATGCCGCGCTTGATGTCGTAGACCTTGCGCAGGCCCTTGGCTTCGGCGACGACTTCGTTGGATGTCGTGGTCATGGCTGAGGCTGCGAAATGCGGGAGCGGACTTCCGGACGCAGAGGACGCGAAGGTTTCGCGAAGGACGCGAAAGGAATACCAAGGAAGATTCCTTCCTTTTGAATCTTTCGCGTCCTTTGCGTTTCTTCGCGTCCTTCGCGTACGGTCAAGTCCGCATTCATCGGCCGTGGGTTCATGGCAAGGCCTCTACAGGCTGTGGGCCGTCGCGCTGGATCAGCACTTCGCGGTTCGGGTCGCCGAGCGCGTAGTGGCAGCGCACCTCGCCGCCCTCGCCGGCGGCGATCGGGCGCAGCTCCGGGCGCACGGCGCGCGAGTGGGCGGTGGCGTAACTGCAGCGTGGCGCGAACAGGCAGCCGGCGGGCCGGTCATGCACGCCGGGCACGACGCCGGCGATGGTGGCCAGGCGGCCTTCCGGCGCGGCGCGTTCGGGCAGGGCCGCGAGCAGTGCCTCGGTGTAGGGATGCTGCGGCTGGGCGAACAGGCGGTCGACGCGCTGCTGCTCCACCACCTGGCCGGCATACATCACGGCCACGCGCTGCGCCATGTCAGCCACCACGCCCATGTTGTGCGTGATGAGCACCAGCGCCATGCCGCGCTCCTTCTGCAGGCTGCGCAGAAGGTCGAGGATCTGCGCCTGGATGGTGACGTCGAGCGCGGTGGTCGGCTCGTCGGCGATCAACAGCCGCGGGTTGCAGGCGATGGCCATGGCGATCATCACGCGCTGGTTCATGCCGCCGGAGAGCTGATGCGGGAAGGAGTTGATGCGCGTCGCGGGCGCGGGGATGCCGACCTGTTCCAGCAACTCGATCGCGCGCTTGTGCGCAGCGCGCTTGTCGAGCTTGAGGTGCAGGCGCAGCGTCTCGACGATCTGGAAGCCGACCGTGAAGCACGGGTTCAGGCTCGTCGTCGGCTCCTGGAAGATCATCGCCACGTCCTTGCCGACCAGCGTGCGGCGCGCGCGGTCGGACAGGCCCAATAGGTCCTGTCCAGCAAAGCGAAGGTGCTGCGCCCGCACCTTGCCCGGCGAGCCGATGAGCCCCATCAACGCCATCATCGTGACGCTCTTGCCGGAGCCCGATTCACCGACGATGCCGAGCACCTCGCCCTCGTCGACCTGCAGGCTCACGCCGTCGACGGCATGCATGATGCCGCCCTGCGTGGGGAACTCGACGTGGAGGTCCTGGATTTGGAGAAGTGCCATGGTCAACGCTTCAATTTCGGATCGAGCGCATCGCGCAGGCCGTCACCGACGAGGTTGAACGCCAGCACCGCGGCCAGGATCGCGAGGCCCGGGAAGGTCACGACCCACCAGGCGCGCAGCACGAACTCGCGCGCATCCGCGAGCATCGTGCCCCACTCGGGCGAAGGCGGCTGCGCGCCGAGGCCGAGGAAGCCCAGCGCGGCGGCATCCAGGATCGCGGTCGACACGCCGAGCGAAGCCTGCACGATCAATGGTGCGGCGCAGTTCGGCAGCACTTCGCGGAACATCAGGCGCAACAGGCCCGCGCCACTCAGGCGCGCGGCCGTGACGTAGTCGCGCGAGACCTCCGAGATCACCGCCGCGCGCGTGATCCGCACGTAGTGCGGCAGCACGACCACCGCCACCGCGAGCATCGCGTTGATGAGCCCGGGCCCGAGGATCGCCACGATCACGATGGCCAGCAGCAGGCTCGGCAGCGTGAGCACGATGTCCATCAGCCGCATGATCGCGATCTCGACGATGCCGCGGAAGAAGCCGGCGATCAGGCCCAGTGAGATGCCGACCGCCATCGACAACGCCACCACCGCGATGCCGATGGACAGCGACAGCCGCGAACCCCACATCAGGCGCGAAAGGATGTCGCGGCCGATGGCGTCGGTGCCCAGCAGGAACTGCGTCGATCCGCCCTCCTGCCAGGCCGGTGGCCGCAGGAAGGCGGCGCTGTCGGTCTCGTTGGGCGCATGCGGGGCGATCCACGGCGCCAGCAGCGCCACGACCAGCAGCACCACGATCACGGCCAGGCCCATGACGGCGCCCTTGTTGGCCGAGAACGATGTCCAGAATTCGCGCCACGGCCCGGGCGGGGTGGACGCGGTGGTGCCGACAGGCATGGTTGCGGGCGCGCTCACTTCCTGATCCTCGGATTGATGACGCCGTAGGCGACGTCGACGAGCAGGTTGACCAGCATCACGATCACGCCCAGCAACAACATGCCGCCCTGCAGCACCGGATAGTCGCGCCGTCCGATCGCCTCGATCAGCCACTTGCCCACGCCAGGCCACGAGAAGATCGTCTCGGTGAGGATGGCGCCGGTGAAAAGCACGCCCACCTGCAGCCCGATCACGGTCACCACCGGGATCAGCGCATTGCGCAGCGCATGCAGCGCCACCACGCGGAACTTGGACAGCCCCTTGGCGCGCGCCGTCCGGATGTAGTCTTCGCCGAGCACTTCTAGCATCGCCGACCGCGTCATGCGCGCGATCACCGCCAGCGGATTGGTGCCCAGCACGATTGCCGGCAGGATCAGGTGCCTGAGCGCCGACCAGAAGGCGCCGGGCTCGTCGGCCTTGAGCGAATCGATCAGCAGGAAGCCGGTGGTCGGCTCGATGAAGTACTGCACCGCGATGCGGCCCGACACCGGCGTCCAGCCCAGCTGTACCGAGAAGAACAGGATCAGCAGCAGGCCCCACCAGAAGATCGGCATCGAATAGCCGGTCAGCGACACCGCCATCACGCCATGGTCGAACACCGAGTTGCGCCGCACCGCCGCGATGATGCCGGCCGGAATACCGAGCAGCAGCGCGAACAGGATGGCGCACACCGCCAGCTCGACCGTTGCCGGGAACAGCGACAGGAACTC
Source organism: Variovorax sp. dw_954 (assembly GCF_018449755.1). Classification (NCBI taxonomy): domain Bacteria; kingdom Pseudomonadati; phylum Pseudomonadota; class Betaproteobacteria; order Burkholderiales; family Comamonadaceae; genus Variovorax; species Variovorax sp. dw_954. The sequence goes on from NZ_JAAVVD010000010.1 coordinate 161,627, forward strand.
GCTCATCACCGGCTCCTGCGTGATCATCGACTTGCCCAGGTCGCCATGCAGCACACGCCAGACGTAGATGCCGTATTGCGTGATCAAGGGCTTGTCGAGCCCGTAGGCCGTGAGCAATTCGGCATGGCGCGCCGCATCGATGCCGCGCTCGCCGGCGAGCGTCTCGATCGGATCGCCCGGCACCAGCCGGATCAGGAAAAAGGCCAGCATGGTCATGCCGATGAAGGTCGGCACGAGCAGGCTCAGGCGCGTGAAGATGAAACGAAGCATCGCCGCTGACTATGCAAGTCCAATGCCGGCCTTGACCTCCGGCTGAACCCTTACGACCTTTGTACAAAAACAGCGTGCGCGACCTTGGGCCGGGCACCCGACACGCGGTGAGCGCAGCGAGGCCTGTTCGTGGGCATCCGCAGAACCGGCTTCGTCGGCCCGCTGGATTGCGCCCCGGCAGGGGTTGGAGGAGCGCACGCAGTGCGCGGACCCTGGGGTTACCTGAGTTCGCGACGCAGGATCTTGCCGACCGGCGTCTTCGGCAGGTCGGTACGGAACTCGATCACGCGCGGCTGCTTGTAGCCCGTGAGGTTGGCGCGGCAGAAGTCGCGCACCTGCTGCTCGGTGAGCTCCGGCGCCTTCTTCACGATGACCAGCTTGACGGCCTCGCCGGTCTTGTCGTCGGGCACGCCGACCACCGCGCATTCGAGCACGCCGGGCATCATCGCGACCACTTCCTCGACCTCGTTCGGGAACACGTTGAAGCCGCTGACGATCACCATGTCCTTCTTGCGATCGACCACCTTGAAGTAGCCGCGCTCGTCGACGGTGCCGATGTCGCCGGTCTTGAAGTGGCCGTCGGGCGTCATGACCTTGGCCGTCTCGTCGGGGCGCTGCCAGTAGCCGGCCATCACCTGCGGACCCTTGATGGCGATCTCGCCTCGCTCGCCGTGCGGGACTTCGATCCCGTCGTCGTCGAGCAGCTTCACCCAGGTGCTAGGCAGCGGCAGCCCGATGGTCCCGGAGAACGCCTTGCTGGTGACCGGGTTGCAGGTGACCGACGGCGAGGTTTCCGACAGGCCGTAGCCCTCGACGATCGGGCAGCCCGTCTTCTCGAGCCACAGCTTGGCCACCGCGCCCTGCACCGCCATGCCGCCGCCGACCGACACCTTCAGGTTGCGCCAGTTGACCAGGCCGAAATCGGGATGGTTGGCGAGGCCGTTGAACAGCGTGTTGACCGCCGGAAAGCTGTGGAAGCTGTGCTTGGCCAGTTCCTTCAGCACCGCGGGCAGGTCGCGCGGGTTCGGGATGAGGATGGTCTTTCCGCCAGTGCGCATGCCCAGCATCATGTTCACCGTGAAGGCGAAGATGTGATAGAGCGGCAAGGCGCAGACGCTGGTCGGCTGCTCGCCATCCGGGATCGCGCGCATGACCGGCTCGTTCCAGGCCTCGGACTGCAGCACGTTGGCAATCACGTTGCGGTGCAGCAGCACCGCGCCCTTCGACACGCCGGTGGTGCCGCCGGTGTACTGCAGCAGGGCCACGTCGTCCGGGCCGATGGCATGCTTGTCGAGCTTGCGCGCGCTGCCCTTCTCCACCGCGTCGTTGAAGCGCACGGCGCCCGGCAGGCTGAACGCGGGCACCATCTTCTTCACGTTGCGCACCACGTAGTTGACGATGAGGCCCTTGGGGAAGCCGAGCTGGTCGCCCATGGCGCACAGGACGACGTGCTTGACCTTCGTGGCCGCGATGCACTGCTGCAGCGTGGCCGCGAAGTTCTCGATGATCACGATCGCCTTGGCGCCGGAATCCTTCAGCTGGTGCTCGAGTTCGCGCGGCGTGTACAGCGGGTTCACGTTCACGATCACCAGGCCCGCGCGCAGCACGGCGGCCACCGCGATCGGGTACTGCGGGATGTTCGGCATCATCAGCGCGACGCGGTCGCCCTTGACCAGGCCGAGGTTCTGGAAATACGCCGCGAGCGCCGCGCTCATCTTGTCGGTCTGGGCGTAGCTCAGGTCCTTGCCCATGAAGCTGTAGGCCACGCGCTCCGAGTAGCGCGAGAAGCTTTCCTCCATCAGCCCCACCAGCGAGATGTATTGCGAGGCATCGACGTCGGCAGGCACGCCTTCCGGATAGCCCGCGAGCCAGGGACGATCGGTCATTTCTTGAGTCTCCAAAACGGGAAAGTGCATGCGCCGCCGCAAGGCGTGCGCATGCCTGTATTAGATCAAAGCCGTGAGAGGGTCGAGCGGGCGCTGTCGGCCCGGCGACAGAACCGAGGGCGACGGTCGGTCGCCCGGCTACTCGATCGCCTTGCCCATGTCCTCGACCACCTTCTTGGCGTCGCCGAAGACCATCATGGTCTTGTCCATGTAGAACAGCTCGTTGTCCAGGCCGGCGTAGCCCGCGGCCATGGAGCGCTTGTTCACGATCACCGTCTTGGCCTTGTAGGCTTCCAGGATCGGCATGCCGTAGATCGGCGTGCCCTTCTGCAGGGCGGCCGGGTTCACCACGTCGTTGGCGCCGAGGATGATGGCCACGTCGGCCTGGCCGAACTCGCCGTTGATGTCTTCCATCTCGAAGACCTGGTCGTAAGGCACTTCGGCCTCGGCCAGCAGCACGTTCATGTGCCCGGGCATGCGGCCGGCCACCGGGTGGATCGCGTACTTCACAGTCACCCCGTGCTCGGTGAGCTTCTGCGCCAGCTCCTTCACCGCGTGCTGCGCGCGGGCCACGGCCAGGCCATAGCCCGGCACGATGATCACGGTCTCGGCGTTCGACAGCACGAAGGCCGCATCGTCAGCGCTGCCGCTCTTGACCGGACGCTGCTCCTTGGCGCCGCCGCCAGCGGTGACCGCCTCGCCGCCGAAGCCCCCCAGGATCACGCTGAAGAAGGAGCGGTTCATCGCCTTGCACATGATGTAGCTCAGGATCGCACCCGAGGAGCCCACCAGCGAGCCGGCCACGATCAGCATCGCGTTGTTGAGCGAGAACCCGATGCCCGCCGCCGCCCAGCCCGAGTAGCTGTTGAGCATCGACACCACCACCGGCATGTCGGCGCCACCGATCGGGATGATGATCAGCACGCCCATCACGAAGGACAGCAGCACCATCAGGAAGAAGGCCGTCCAGCTCTCGGTGACAACGAACACCAGGCCCAGGCCGATGGTGATCAGGCCCAGCACCAGGTTGACCATGTGCTGGCCCTTGAACTGCACCGGCGCGCCCTGGAACAGGCGGAACTTGTACTTGCCCGACAGCTTGCCGAAAGCGATCACCGAACCGCTGAAGGTGATCGCACCGATGGCCGCGCCCAGGAACAGTTCGAAGCGGTTGCCCGCCGGAATGGCATAGCGCAGGAAGCCGTCGACGATCATCGCGCCTTCGGGCGTGTTGACCGTGCCGGCCGCCGCAACCGGCAGCGGCGTGATGCCGAAGGCCCAGGGCTCGACCACCGCGGCGATGGCGATGAACACCGCCGCCATGCCGATCATGCTGTGGAAGAACGCGACCAGCTCGGGCATGGCCGTCATCTCGACAGTCTTGGCGCGGTAGGCGCCATAGCCGCCGCCAACCACGAGGCCGAGCAGCACCCAGCCCATGCCGATCAGACTGCCCGACGAGATCTGCACGATCAGCGCGGCGGTGGTGAGGATGGCGATGGCCATGCCGGCCATCCCGAAGACGTTGCCGCGGATCGAGGTGGTCGGATGGCTCAGGCCCTTCAAGGCCTGGATGAAGAAGACGCTGGCAACGAGGTACAGCAGCGTGACGACATTCATGCTCATGACTTGTCTCCCGCCGGCGTCGTCTTCTTGTCCTTCTTCTTGAACATCTCCAGCATTCGCCGCGTGACGAGAAAGCCGCCGAAGACGTTCACCGCGGCCAGCGCCACGGCGAGCACGCCCATGGTCTTGCCGAAGACGGAGCTGGTCATCGCCGCGGCCAGCATCGCGCCGACAATGACGATCGCCGAGATCGCATTGGTCACCGCCATGAGCGGCGTGTGCAGCGCGGGCGTGACGGTCCAGACCACGTGGTAGCCCACGTAGATGGCCAGCACGAAGATGATCAGGTTGATGACTGTGTGGGAAACGGGATCCATGGCTTCTTCCTCCTCGTTATTTGCGCGTGACCTGGCCGTCCTGCGTCATGCGGCAGGCGGCGACGATGTCGTCCTCGAGGTCGATCTTGAGTGCGCCCTCCTTGGTGATGACCAGCTTCAGGAAGTCGAGCACGTTGCGCGCATAGAGGGCCGATGCGTCGGCCGCCACGAGCGCGGCGAGATTGGTCTCGCCCACCAGGGTCACGCCATGCTTGATCACCGTCTTGTCCGCTTCCGACAGCGGGCAGTTGCCACCGATGCCATCCGGCCCCTTGCCGGCCGCGATGTCCACGATGACCGAGCCGGCCTTCATCGACTTGACCATGTCCTCGGAGATGAGCGTGGGCGCCGCACGGCCCGGGATCAGCGCGGTGCTGATCACGATGTCGGCCAGCGCCACGCGCTTGGCCACCTCGACCTGCTGGCGCGCCAGCCAGCTCGGCGGCATCGGCTTGGCATAACCCCCGACGCCGACGGCGGCTTCCTTCTCTTCGTCGGTGTCGTAGGAGACCTCGATGAACTTGGCGCCCAGCGATTCGATCTGCTCCTTGACGCTGGGCCGCACGTCGCTGGCCTCGATCACCGCGCCCAGGCGCTTGGCGGTGGCAATGGCCTGCAGGCCGGCCACGCCCACGCCGAGGATCACGACACGCGCGGCCTTCACCGTGCCGGCCGCCGTCATCAGCATCGGGAAGAAGCGCTGGTATTTGTCGGCCGCAATCATCACGGCCTTGTAGCCGGCGATGTTGGCTTGCGAAGAGAGCACGTCCATGCTCTGGGCCCGGGTGGTGCGGGGCGCGGCTTCGAGCGCGAAGCTGGTCAGGCCGGCGCTGGCCAGGCGCTGCAGGCCTGCGGCGTCGAAGGGGTTGAGCATGCCGATGACGACGGTGCCGGGCTTCATGCGCGCGGCTTCGGCATCGTTGGGGGTGCGCACCTTCAGCACGATGTCCGCGGCATAGGCGCCATCGGCGTCGGTGATCTCGGCGCCTGCCGCCTGGTAGGTCGCGTCGGTGACGCTGGCGGCCACGCCGGCACCGGACTGGACCCGGACGGTGTGGCCTTGCGCCGTGAGTTTTTTAGCCGTTTCGGGCGTGACCGCCACTCGGGTTTCGCCCTCGGCGGTTTCGCCGGGCACACCAATCAGCATAGTTTTTCTCCTCGGGCCAAGCGCCTCGGTTCCTCGATGACATTCGGCGCAGACTTTAACTGAAGGGCCCCTCCTGTCACTCTTTGTGCTGCATTTGAACGGTCGGCTACATATTTGATAGTCAATGTGCCGGTTGCGGTTTAATGCAGTTGGGGCTGGAAAGTGGTACTTTTGACTAATTCTGACCGTAGTTGACGTTTGACGCCGCGCTTCGTGCGGAAGTTGACAGTTGAAATCGGTCGGGAGTGTGTCGCGTCACAAAGACAACCCCTAGACTCGGAAGTTCTAATAAAACGCAAGGGATTGGAATGCGAATCGCAGCGCTCGATGACGAGCCGTCTCAGCTCGAGCTGATACGGCACACGATGGAAGGCATCGGACACGAATGCCATGGATACACCGAAGGGAAGACCCTGCTGCGCGATCTACGCCAGCAAAGCTTCGATCTGCTGATCCTTGACTGGACGCTGCCGGAAGTCTCCGGCCCGACGATCGTCAAGTGGATTCGCCAGGACCTCGCCAGCCGACTGCCCATCCTGTTCGTGACCAACCGTCGCGAAGAAGCCGACATGGTCGAAGGCCTCACGGCCGGCGCCGACGACTTCATGGTCAAGCCGATCCGTGTGGGCGAACTCGAGGCGCGCGTCAAGGCGCTGCTGCGCCGCGCATACCCCAGCCAGCACGAGGCCGAGGTGCTGTTCGGGCCTTACCATTTTCATCTCAATTCGCGCACGCTGCACGTCAACGGCGCGCCGATCGAACTGAAACACCGCGAATACGAACTCGCGCTGTTCCTGTTCCAGAACATCGGCCGGCTGCTGTCGCGCGAGCATCTGCGCGAGGCGGTGTGGGGCATGGGTCCGGACGCGCCGTCGCGCTCGCTCGACACGCACATGTCGCGCCTGCGCACCAAGCTCGACCTGCGCCCGTCGAACGGCTTCCTGCTGTCGGCTGTCTATGGCCTTGGCTATCGCCTCGAAGCCATCGACGTCGATTCGCTCGGCGCCATGCCGGCGAGCCAACCGGGCTCCCTCAGCGCAATCGCCTGAGCTGTCCATGTCCACGCCAGGCTGGTCACGCGCGGCTGCCGCGTTCGCGCTGACGACGGTGCTGGGAGGCACCGGCGCATGGGCAGGCCCCGGGGGTTTCGTGCAGCACCGCGTGATCGCGGGCGAAACCCTCGCGTCCATCGGCGAGCGCTACATGCGCACGCCAACCCTGTGGCGCGATCTGCAATCGATCAACAACATCGCGGATCCGCAGAAGCTCGTTCCCGGCAGTATCGTGAAGTTGCCGCTCCGCCTGGTGCGTCCGGCCGGCATGGCTGTCGCGCAGGTCGAGTTCGTGCAGGGCGCGACCACCGGCACCATGCCGGCGGGCAAGGAAGCGGCTGCACCTGCGCCAGCGCCAGCGCCAGCGCCGACACCCCTTGCCGCAGGCGACGCAATCACCGAGGGCACCAGGCTCAGCGTCCCCGGGGACGGCTATCTCCGGCTCAAGCTGGCGGATGGCTCGGTGGTGCGGGTGCTGGCCGATTCCGACGTGGAACTCAAGCGCCTGCGCGGCAAGCGCCCCGGGGCTTCGTACCAGTCGGTGATCGAGGTGCAGAAGGGCAAGGTCGAATCCGAAGTGGCGCCGCAACCCCGGGGCCGGACCTTCGAGGTGCAGGCGCCCGGCGCGGTTGCCAGCGTGCGCGGCACGCGCTTCGATGTCGCCGTCGGCCATGAAGGGCAGATGTGCGCCGCGGTCACCGAAGGCACGGTGCTGATGAAGCCGCGCAAGGCGCGCAGGAACGGCAAGACGGCCATGGTGGCGGCCGGGCAAGGGGCCGTGTTCGACGGCAAGGGCCAACTGAGTTCGCGCCAGTCGCTGCCCGGTGCGCCCGACCTCACGCCCTTGCCGCAGGAATTCCAGGATCCCGACGCGCTCACGCTGGCCATGGCGCCCCTGACCGTGACGGGCAGCGGCTACGAAGTGCGCATCGCACGCGACGAGCGCCTGCACGAGGTGGTGCGCAATGGCGTCTTCCAGAGCGAGAAGGTGAAGTTCGCGGCGCTCGAGGATGGCGACTACACGGTCGGCGTCCGGACGATCAATCCCGACGGCCTGGCCGGACCGGAGTCGCACCGTGCGATCCGCGTGCATGCCAACCCGGTGCCGCCGCTCTACCAGAGTCCCGCGCCGGGCGGCCGGGTCATCAGCGAAGCCGGGCAACTGGTCTGTTCGGAGGTGGCGGGCAGTGGCGGGGTGCTGTTCGAGGTGGCGAGCGATGCCGACTTCCGCAACGTCCGTCTGCATGAGGTGCGCGCGGGCGATTGCCGCATCGGCATCGCGGGGCTGCCCCCCGGCGACTACTGGTGGCGCGTGGCTTCGCTGCCGAGAGGCGGCGGGGAAGCGCAACGCGGGCCCTTCGCAGCAGGGCAGGCGTTTACTGTTGCCGTGGCGCCCTCCACCGGCGTCGTGGACATCGACGACAGCGGCGAGAGCCCGACCCTGCACTGGCAAGCAGGCTCCGCCGACAAATTCCGCGGCCAGTTGGCGCGGGACGAGGCCTTTACCGAACTGGTGGCGGATGTCGAACTGGCATCACCCGCCTGGACCTTGAGCGGCCAACCGCGCGGCCAATACTTCGTGCGCTTGCAGGCACGCGATGCCGACGGGCTGGCCGGGCCGTTCTCGCCGGCACGCCGGGTGCGCATCGGCGCGGTGGTGCGCAGCGGCTTTGGCGACGGACTGACGACGAGCGACGGCGCGCCCATCGAGCGGCCGTAGCAAGCGACCTGTCACAGGCAATCGCCGGTGCCGCGAGCCGCTTTCACAGGCTGTTGAACGGGACGCGCTGCAAATGAGGGACTTGTCCGGCTTGACCTAAGATCGCGCGCAGTGCCAACCCTCCATGCCCTACCAGCCGCCTGCATCCCCTGAGGCCAGTCGCCGCCAACGCTGGTGGCGCAGTTTGCGCAAGCGCGTTCCATGGTTGTTGCTGTCGGTCGGCATGCTCGCCTTCGTCGCGATCCTGGTGCTCTTGCAACCGCTGCCGCGCGTCGACCGCATGCTGCAGGACAACGCGCGTGCAGAGATCAGCCAGGCCCCCACGAATGAAATCGTGATCGTCGCGATCGACGAGAAAAGCATCGAGGCGATCGGCCGCTGGCCCTGGCGCCGCGCACTGCACGCCGAGTTGCTGCGCCGCATCGCGGCCGACGCGCCCCGCTGCATCGGCCTCGACCTGCTGATGACCGAACCCGACACCGAGCACCCCGGCGACGACAGGGTGCTCGCCAACGGCATTTCAGACAGCGGCTGCGTCGTGCTGCCGATGGCGCTGCAGGTGCGCGGCGGCAAGACGCAATCCGAACTGCTGCCACTGCCGGCACTGGCCGACGCGGCGACGTCCATCGGCCACAGCCATGTGTCCATCGACGAGGACGGCGTGGCCCGCACCATCTACCTGCAGGAGGGCTTTGCGGGCCGCACGTGGCCTCACTTCACCAAGGCGATCGAAGACGCAGCCGAGGCCTATGCCAGGGGCACGCCATTGCCGCCCGCACCCAACCCGCACACCGTCGCGCGCGAACCGACCGGCTCATGGCTGCGCAGGGATCACCAGGTCGTCGTGTTCACCCGGGGCGATCCGCCCTTCAAGACCGTCTCGTACGTCGACGTCATCCGCGGGTTGGTGCCCAAGGGCACCTTCACGAACCACTACGTGCTGGTGGGCACCACGGCCGCCGGGTTGGGCGACCTGTACGCCACCTCGGCCACATCGACCACCGGGCTGACGCCGGGCGTCACGATCTTCGGCAGCGTGCTGCAAGGCCTGATCACCGACAGGCAGGTGATCCTGGCGACCCCGCTGCAGGACCTCGCGTTCAACCTCGGCCCGTTGGTGGTGGCGCTGCTGGGCCTGCTGTGGCTGCGCCCGGTCGGCGTGGTGATCCTGATCTGCGCGATGCTTGCGCTGCGCCTGGGGCTGCATGCGTCGCGGCCGCTGATCGGTGTGCAGTTCGCGCCGGCAGCGGGCTTCTTCGGGCTGCTGCTGGTGTACCCGCTGTGGAGCCTGATGCGCCTCACCGCCGCCATCCGCTACCTGCGCTGGGGCACCGAGCAACTCAACGAGGCAATGGCCGGCCTGCCGCCGATGCCGCTGCGCCCGCTGAGCGGCGACTTCCTGGACCGCGAGATGGCCGTGACCTCGCAGGCCGGCCTGCGCATGCGCGACCTGCAGCGTTTCATCCGCGACGGCATCGACCACCTGCCCGACGCGACCATGATCCTGAGCCGCGTCGGGGTGGTCTTCCTCGGCAACATCGCGGCGTCGCGGCACTGGCAGGCCGGGGCGAACGGGCTGGTCGGCCGCGACGCGCACGAGTTGCTGGCCGACCTGCGCTGGCGCACCACCGAGGCGCCGATGATGCCGCCGGGCTTGCTGGTGGGGCCCGACCCGAAGCCACTGCTCGGCGAGGGGCAGGATTCGCAGGGACGCTCCTTGCTGCTGCGTTGCGTGCCCTTCTACAACGCCGGCAATTCGCACGCGGGCTGGATGGTGGCGCTGGTCGACATCACGCGCATGCGCCAGATCCAGAGCCAGCGCGACGAGGCGCTGCGCTTCATCTCGCATGACATCCGCGAGCCGAGCGCCGCCATCCTCACCATCCTGGAACTGCTACGCGCCAGTCCGGGGGCTTTGAGCGACGAGCAGATCCAGCAGCGCATCCGGCGCCATGCCGAGACCGGGCTGGAACTGGCCGATGGCTTCGTCAACCTGGCGCGTGCCGAGGCGCAGCCTTTCCGCCCCGAGATGCTCGACGTCGTGAGCCTGCTGGAACAGACCATTGACGACGCCTGGGCGCAGGCCCGCAAGCGCAACGTGCAGATCGTGCTGGTGAACAGCGTCGACGAGGCCCTGTGCCTGGTCGACCGCAGCCTGCTCACGCGCGCGCTGAAGAATGTGCTGAGCAACGCCCTGAAGTATTCGCCGGCCGGCGCTGACCTGCGCTGCCATGTGATCGAGCGGCCCGGGCATTGGGCGCTGGCCATTCAGGACCAGGGGCCGGGCATTCCGGTGGCCATGCAGTCGCAGCTGTTCCAGCCCTTCCATCGCCTGCATAGCGAGTCGCACCCCGAGGTGCACGGCGTCGGCCTGGGCCTGTTGCTGGTGCGCACCGTGGTGCAGCGCCATGGCGGCAGCGTCGAGATCGACAGCGTGGAGAATGCGGGCTGCACCGTGACGCTGGTGCTGCCCAAACCCACCGCTGCGGAGCTTGCCGCACTCGGTGACGACAAGGAAGACCTATGAATCGGCCCCTGACGATCCCCATGCTGCTCGGCCTGTCGCTGCTCCTCGGCTGGCTGGCCCCGGCCGCCGCGCAGGAGGTGGAAGCCAGCGACATGGTGCGCGGCGGCATGCAGGTGATCCAGATGGTCGACCAGGGCAAGACCGGCGAACTGTGGGACGGTGCCACGGCGGCGGCAAAGAAGCAGGTGGCCCGCAGCGAATTCATGGCGCAGATCTCCAAGGCGCGCGGCCCGCTGGGGGCGGCGGTGCAGCGCACCTGGGTCGCCGTCAACCGGCAGGTGGTGGCCGACAGCAATGCCGACGTGGCCGGGCAATACGTGAGCATCGAGTACGAGACCCGCTTCACCAACACGGCGGCCAACCGCAACTCGATGCGCGAGCTGGTGAGCTTTCACCTGGACCGCGACAAGATCTGGCGGTTCAGCGGTTACCTGCTGAGGTAGCGATGCACAAGCCCGAAGGCGCCATCAGCCAGGTGCGCTGGAAACCCAACGTGACCGTCGCGGCGGTGATCGAGCGCGACGGGCGCTTCCTGCTGGTGGAGGAGCACACGGGCGGTGGACTGAAGCTCAATACGCCCGCCGGGCACCTGGACCCGGGCGAATCGCCGGCCGAAGGCTGCGCGCGCGAGACGCTGGAAGAGACGGCTCACCACTTCGCGCCGACGGCGCTGGTCGGCGTGTACATGGCGCGATTCCAGAAGCAGGCGGACGGCGAAGACATCACCTACATGCGCTTCGCCTTTGCCGGAGAACTCGGTGCCTTCGAGCCCGACCGCCCGCTCGACACCGGCATCGTGCGCACGCTGTGGCTCACCATCGACGAACTCCGCGCCAGCACCAAGCGGCACCGCAGCCCGCTGCTGCTGCAATGCATCGAGGATTACCTGCGCGGCCAGCGCTATCCGCTCGGCCTGATCCACGTCGATCCATCGGTGACGCAAGGCACCGCCCTCCGCTGAAGCGCGCAGCGACCTGGGGGAGAGCCAAATTTCCCGCACGCGGGCACCGCCTTGGCCCGGGCTGGGACAATCCACGCCTCATGAAAAAGCAACGCGTCGTGGTGGGTCTGAGTGGCGGGGTGGACTCCGCGGTCACGGCGCACCTGCTCAAGCAGCAGGGCCACGAGGTCATCGGCATCTTCATGAAGAACTGGGAGGACGATGACGACAGCGAATACTGCTCGTCGAACATCGACTTCATCGATGCGGCCAGCGTGGCCGACGTGCTGGGCATCGAGATCGAGCACGTCAACTTCGCGGCCGACTACAAGGACCGCGTCTTCGCCGAGTTCCTGCGCGAGTACCAGGCCGGCCGCACGCCCAATCCCGACGTGCTGTGCAATGCCGAGATCAAGTTCAAGGCCTTCCTCGACCATGCGATGCGCCTGGGCGCCGGGAAGATCGCGACCGGCCACTACGCCCGGGTGCGCCTGAACGAAGGCACGGGGCGGCACGAGCTCCTGAAGGGACTGGACCCGTCCAAGGACCAGAGCTACTTCCTGCACCGCCTGAACCAGGCGCAGCTGGCGAAGACGCTGTTCCCGGTCGGCGAGCTGCACAAGACCGAGGTGCGCCGCATCGCCGACGAGATCGGGCTGCCGAATGCGAAGAAGAAGGATTCGACGGGCATCTGCTTCATCGGCGAGCGGCCCTTCCGGGAGTTCCTCAACCGCTACATCAGCAAGGCTCCGGGGCCGATCAAGGATGCCCGCGGACGGACCATCGGCGAGCACCAAGGGCTGAGCTTCTACACGCTGGGCCAACGGCAGGGCCTGGGCATCGGCGGCGTGAAGGAGAAGGGCGCGCAGCGCGGCGGCGGCGACCATTCGCCGTGGTTCGTCGCGCGCAAGGACATCGAGAAGAACACGCTGTGGGTGGTGCAGGGCCATGACCACCCGTGGCTCCTGAGCCATTCGCTGGAAGCCGATGACACGAGCTGGGTCGCCGGGCCTGCGCCTGTCGCCGGTGAATACGCGGCCAAGTCGCGCTACCGCCAGGCCGACGCGGGATGCGCACTCGCCGACGGGGCCAACGGCCGCATCCGGCTCGACTTTCAGCAGGCGCAATGGGCCGTCACGCCGGGGCAGTCGGCGGTGCTGTACGACGGCGAGGTATGCCTGGGCGGCGGCGTGATCGCACAGGCGAAATAGCCCACCCCCGAATGCGCCTGCGGCGCTCCCCCTCAAGGGGGCGCACCCAGCGGCCCGGCGAAGCCGGTTCCGCGGGTGCCCCCGAACATGCATCGCCGTGCTCGCCCTGGCTCATTGAGCACCAACACCCTGCGCGGGCGTGGCGACCCGCACAAAAGCCCTGCGCAAGCGTTGGTCCTGCGAGTAGCATCGCCCGACGAGGCAACATTGAAGGAGAAGGCAACATGGCCAAGAGCGGACTATCCATACTCGACCCGTTGGAGATGTGGCGCGATGCGCTCGCGCAATGGGAAGGAACGGCCAACAAGGTGGCCGGCAAGCAGTTGAAGACGGAAGAGTTTTCGAAGGTGCTGCACACGGTCTCGGGCGCGACGCTCGGCATGCAGCAGGCCCTGGCCAAGGCCAACAAGTCGATGCTCAAGGAAATGAACCTCGCAAGCCGCGACGACCTCACCGAGATCGGCGAGCGCCTGCACCGCATCGAGGACATGCTGGAGTTCCTGTGCCGACAGGTCAGCGGCAAGGCACCCTCGTCCATGCCGGCGCCGATGCCGCCGCGCACCCGCGTGCCACCCACCCCCGCCGACGCGCCGGTTGCCGCGGCGCCGGCGGCGGAAGCGGCCACCACCCCCAAGGCCGCCGCCAGTGTCGCGCCCAAGGCTGCTGCCAAGCCTGCGGTCAAGGCCGCCGCCAAGCGTCCGGCCAAGGCGGCGCCTGCGAGCAAGCGTCCAGCGCGCAAGAAGGCCTGACCGCCATGTCAAGCAGCCCCAGGGCGGAAGCCGCGCCGGACCCCTCCTGGGTCTCGCGCGTGCGCGATGAGATCGACCGGGCCGTCAAGCGCAGCATCAAGGGCGTGGAATACCTGGCCGCCGAGCCGGCGGAGGTCGGCCCCACGCCCAAAGATGTGATCTACAGCCGCGGCACGCTCAGCCTCTACCACTACCGGCCGATGGCCGACGAGATCTACCGGATCCCCTTGCTGCTGGTGATGGCCACGACCAACAAGGCCTACATCTTCGACCTGGCGCCGGGGCAGAGCCTGGTGGAGTTCCTGCTCAAGGCCGGCTACGACGTCTACGTGATGGACTGGAACCCGCCGCGCCCCGACGAGGCCGGCCTGCGCTTCGAGGACTACACGCAGCGCTTCATTCCCGAGTGCGTGCGCCGGGTGCAGGAAGACTCCGGCGTGCAGGACGTCAACATGATCGGCTACTGCATGGGCGGCGTGCTGGCGACCATGTACGCGGCCACGCATGCGGATGGCCCGGTGAAGAACCTGGTGTGCTTCACCACGCCGATCGACTTCAGCAAGATGACCGAGTTCCAGGCCTGGTCGAACAGGCGGCACTTCAAGGTCGACAAGATGGCTGACGCCTTCGGCATCGTGCCGGCGCCGATCATCACCAGCGGCTTCGACGCACTGCGGCCCACCGGCCGCCTCACCGGCAACATCCGCCTGTGGGACAACCTCTGGAACGACGCCTACGTCAAGCAGTACCGCATGATGGATCGCTGGGGCGCGGAGACCCTGCCGCTGGCGGGTGCGTACTTCAAGCAGACCATCAAGACGCTGATGTGGGACAACGCGCTGTTCAACGGCACGCTGAAGATCGGCGGCAAGACGGTGGACCTCGGCAACATCAAGCTGCCGCTGCTGTCGATCGTGGCGGAGCACGACCACATCGTGCCCTACGACGCCGCGCATCCACTGATGGAGAAGGTCGGCTCGACCGACAAGGAAGAAGTGATTCTGAAGGGGGGACACGTGAGCCTGGTGGCGGGACCGAACGCCGTCAAGCGCATGTGGCCAAAGCTGGACCAATGGCTCGGAGGACGATCGATATGAAGCAGGCGACTGCCACAAAGAAGGAAGATACGGCGCACACCTACCCGCGCAGCGTGGACTGCAATGGCACCGAGGTGCAGATCGACCTGCTGCGTGCCGGCGACGAGGCCGAGTTGCTGGCGTTCGCGCAATCGCTGCCGGAGCACGACCTGCTGTTCATGTCGCGCGACATCGGCCAGCCGCGCGTGGTGAAGGCCTGGATCCGCGAGTCCGTCGAACTGCGGCGCATGCCGAGCCTGCTGGCGCGCGCGAACGGCAGGGTGATCGGCTGTACCGCGCTGATGCACGACGACCATTCGTGGTCGCCACACGTGGGCGAGTTGCGCGCGGTGGTCGGCGCCGAGGCGCGCGGTCTCGGGCTGGGGCGGCAGCTCATCCAGGAGGCCTTCACGCAGGCGCTGGCCTCGGGCCTCGACAAGCTCATGGCCCAGATGACGACCGATCAGCGCGGCGCCATCGCCCTGTTCGAAAGCATGGGCTTCCGCCCCGAAGCCCTGCTCGCCGGCCACGTGCGCGACCGCAGCGGCCGCAAGCACGACATCGTGGTGCTGAGCCACGACGTGGCGGCGGTGCAGGGGCGGATGGCGGTGATGGGGTTGGGGGAGTAGGGATGCTTTCGGCGGAATGGTGAGGCACGTTCTGTTGACCGCGGCGCTCCTTGCTGCGGCGTCCCTCGATGCTTTCGCGGATGGACGCTGCACGCGTGCCCTTCGAGGACCGGCAGCAAGGCGAAGGCGATGGCGCAGGCCGTGGGCGAGCTCAGCGAGGATCGATGCGGGCATGCCGCAAAGTTATGCCAGATCGGGCCGTGGTGCGAGCGGCTTCCGGCGGCCGGGCGGCACTCATTGGGTAACCTCCGCGCTGCGCGCTTTGGTGCGAGCGCCTTCGGAGCAGCCGGGCGGCGCTCATGCCTGTGCGGCCACGGGCGAAGTCTTGCCCCGCTCCGCCGGCAGTTCACCAAGCTGGCTGTGCACACGGTCGTCGATGGCGGTCGAGACGCTGAAGCCCACGGTCGTCGTGCCGTCCTCCGAGTGCGCGAACACCTGGCCGTTGTGCATCACCGCCACCGCCTTTACGATCGACAGGCCCAACCCATGGTTCTCGCCGCTGTTGCGGCGCGAGGTGTCGACGCGGTAGAAGCGGTCGAACAGGCGCAGCAACGAGTCCGGCGCAATCGTCTCGCTCGGGTTGGTGAAGCTGACCTCCGCAGACCGCTCGCCCTGCGCGATGTGCACGTCCACGCGCGCGCCGGGCCGCGAATGCTGGATCGCGTTCTGCAGCAGGTTGGTGAGCGCGCGGCGGAACAGCGAGGTCTGGATCGGCGCGACCGCATCGCCCTCCACGTGCACCGTCATGCCGGCCTCGTCGAGCAGCAGGTCGAGAAATTCCACCGTCTTGCCGACCTCTTGCGCAATCGACGACGCGACCAGGTCGCGCGCCCGCACGCCCTGCTCGGCGCGCGCGAGGAAGAGCATGTCGGCGACGATGGCGCGCAGCCGCTCCAGTTCCTCCAGGTCGGACTGCAGCACCTCGCGCAAGGCGTCCGCCGTGCGGGCACGAGCCAGCGCGACCTGCGTCTGGCCGATCATGTTGGCCAGCGGCGTGCGCAACTCATGCGCCACGTCGTCGCTGAAGGTCGCGAGTTGGCGATAGGCCGCATCGAGCCGGTCGAGCGCGGCGTTGAAGGAGGCGCCCAGGTCGGCCAGCTCACCCGGCAGCGCGGGCAACTGCAGGCGCTGCTCGCGGTTGTCCGGCCCGATGCGTTGCGCATCCGCCGACAGGCGCTGCACCGGCGCGAGGCCGATGCGCGCGATCCAGTAGCCGAGCGCGGCCGACAGCGCCGTGCCCAGCAGCGTGAGCATCAGCACCGCGGTGCGGAACTTGCGCAACGTCACGCGGAACGGTTCGGAGTCGACGCCGACCACGAAGCGCACCGCCGGCCGCCTGTCGCTGGCCACCAGCGACAGCGTGCGCAAGCGCATGCGCTGGGGCGGCGAACCCACTTCCATCACCACGTCGCCCTGCTGGTCGGGCGCGATCACCGGCAGGTCGCCACCGAAGCGGTAGGACGGGTTCTCGCTCCACATCCACGAGTGCGTGTGCGAATCGGCAGCGTCGAGCGTGTCGAGCTTTTCCTGGATGCGCTCGCCGAGGTCGGCGGAACGACCGTGCTGCAGCATGTAGACCATGTCCTCGAGACGAGCGCTGATCTGCTCCTGCTGGTGCCGCACCAGTTCGTTGGACAGCACATGGTGCAGCGCGCCGCCGATCATCGCGAAGGCCAGCAGCGCGGCCGCCGCGAACATCAGCGCGAGACGCACGGCGATGGACTTCCTCATGGCCGGTCTCGCTGGGGCCTAGTCCGTGGTGACGACGTCGCCCCGGTCTTCCAGGACGTAGCCCATGCCGCGGATGGTGTGCAGCAGGCTGCGCTCGAAGGGCGCGTCGATCTTGGTGCGCAGGCGCTTGATCGCGACCTCGACCACGTTGGTGTTGCTGTCGAAGTTCATGTCCCAGACGAGTTCGGCAATCACCGTCTTCGAGAGGATCTCGCCCTGGCGGCGTGCCAGCACCGCCAGCAGCGCGAATTCCTTGGCCGTGAGGTCGATGCGCTGGCCCTGTCGCATCGCCTTGCGGCCGATCAGGTCGATGTGCAGGTCGCTCACCCGCAGCAGCGTCGATTCATGGCTGCGCCCCCGCCGCGTCAAGGCCTGCAGCCGCGCGAGCAGCTCGATGAAGGAGAAGGGCTTGACCAGGTAGTCGTCCGCGCCGTCCTGCAGGCCGCGCACGCGGTCGGCCACGCCGTCGCGCGCGGTGAGCATGATCACCGGCGTGTTCTTCACGCTGCGCAGCGACTTGAGGATCGAGAAGCCGTCGAGCCCCGGCAGCATCACGTCGAGCACGATCACGTCGAAGTCGTAGTGCAGCGCCATGTGCTGCCCGTCGATGCCGTCGAAGGCCAGGTCGACCGTGCAGCCCTGCTCGGTCAGGCCCTGGTGCAGGTACTCGGCCGTCTTGCGCTCGTCCTCGACGATCAGGACTTTCATCGGATGCTGCCCGCGGTTGTCATTCGATGCCGGCGCCCGCGGCCGCCAGCGGCGGAAGGCCCTGGCGCTGCCGGCGCGCATCCTTGCGGCGCACGTACCAGTGGTGCGCGCGGTCGAGGTAGAGGTAGATGATCGGCGTGGTGAAGAGCGTCAGCATCTGCGAGAGGATCAGGCCGCCCACCATCGCATAGCCCAGCGGCCGGCGCAATTCGGAGCCGGCGCCATGGCCCAGCATCAGCGGCAGGCCGCTCAGCAGGGCGCACATGGTGGTCATCATGATCGGGCGGAAGCGCAGCACGCAGGCCTCGTAGATCGCGTCCTGCGGCGACATGCCCTTGTCGCGTTCGGCGTGCAGTGCGAAGTCAACCATCATGATGCCGTTCTTCTTGACGATCCCGATCAGCAAGATGATGCCGATGAGCGCGATCACGCTCAGATCGTACCCGCCGGCCATGAGAATCAGCAAAGCACCCACGCCGGCCGAGGGCAGCGTCGAGAGAATGGTCAATGGATGGATGTAGCTCTCGTAGAGCAGGCCCAGCACGATGTAGACCGAGATCAGCGCCGCCGCGATCAGGTAGGGCTGCGTGCGCAACGAGTCCCCGAAGGCCTGCGCCGTGCCCTGGAAGGTGCCGCTCAAGGTGGCGGGCACGCCCATCCTCGCCTGCGCCTTGTTGATCGAGTCCACCGCCTGGCCCAGCGAGGTGCCGGGCTTCAGGTTGAACGACAGCGTCACCGCGGGGAACTGGCCCTGGTGCGCGATGGCGAGGTAGCCCGTCTTGCTGGTGTCCACGCTGACGAAGGTCGACAGCGGGATCTGCTGGCCGTTGATCGGCGAGGTCAGGTAGAGGCGGCTGAACAGCGACGGGTCGCGCTGCAGTTCGGGCGTGACTTCGAGCACCACGTTGTAGCTGTTGAGCTGGGTGAAGTACTGCGCGACCTGCCGCTGGCCGATGGCGTCGTAGATGGTGGCATCGACCATCGCGGGCGAGATGCCGAAGCTGGACGCGCGCTGGCGATCGACCGTGACCATCGCGGTCGGTGCGCGGTTCTGCTGGTCGGAGGTGACGTCGGTCAGCTCAGGCAGCTTCTTGAGGGTGTCGAGCACCTTCGGCGACCACTCGTTGAGCTCGGCCAGGTTCGGGTCGGTCAGCGTGTACTGGTACTGCGTGCGCGACTGCCGGCCGCCCACCGTGATGTCCTGCCCCGCCTGCATGAACAGCGTGACGCCCTGCACCGCCGCGAGCTTGGGCCGCAGGCGCGCGATGACCTCGTCGGCATTGGCCGTGCGGCCTTCGTCCTTGGGCCGCAGGCCGATGAAGAAGTTGCCCGAGTTGAAGGTGCTGGCGCCGGCCTGCAGCCCGAAGGTCGACACGTCCGGGTCCTGGCGGACGATGTCGGCCATCTGCAGCATGCGCCCGTGCATGATCTCGGAGGACGAGTCCTGCGCCGAGTCGGCCGAGCCGAAGATGAAGCCGGTGTCCTGCTGCGGGAAGAAGCCCTTGGGAATCACGATGAACAGCGCCACGGTGGCCATCACCGTCGCGATGAAGCTCATCAGCGTGATGAACGGATGGCGCAGCACCACGTGCAGGCCGCGCTTGTAGCCGTTGAGCATGCCCTCGAAGAAGCGCTCGAACATCTGGTACATGCGCCCGTGCTTCTGGTTGTGGTCCACCGGCTTGAGGAACTTCGCGCACATCATCGGCGTGAGCGTGAGCGAGATGATCACCGACACCGCGATGGTCAGCGTCACCGTCACCGCGAACTCGCGGAACAGCCGCCCGACGATGCCGCCCATCAGCAGCAGCGGGATGAACACCGCCACCAGCGACACCGAGATCGAGATGATGGTGAAGCCAATCTCGCCCGCGCCCTGGAGCGCCGCCTCCATCGGCGCCATGCCGTCCTCGATGTGGCGGTAGATGTTCTCCAGCATCACGATCGCGTCGTCCACCACGAAGCCGACCGCGATGGTCAGCGCCATCAGCGAGAGGTTGTCGAGGCTGTAGCCGACCACGTACATCACGGCGGCGGTGCCCAGCAGCGCGAGCGGCACGGTGACGCTCGGGATCAGCGTGACGGTCACGTTGCGCAGGAACACGAAGATCACCATCACCACCAGCGAGATCGACAGGATCAGCGTGAACTCCACGTCCTTGACCGACGCGCGGATGGTCTGCGTGCGGTCGATCAGCGTGTCGACCGTGATGCTCGGCGGTATCGCGCCGCGCAGCCTGGGCAGCGCGGCCTGGATGCGGTCGACCGTCT
Organism: Variovorax sp. dw_954; assembly: GCF_018449755.1. Classification (NCBI taxonomy): domain Bacteria; kingdom Pseudomonadati; phylum Pseudomonadota; class Betaproteobacteria; order Burkholderiales; family Comamonadaceae; genus Variovorax; species Variovorax sp. dw_954. The sequence goes on from NZ_JAAVVD010000010.1 coordinate 181,487, forward strand.
CGATCACGTTCGCGCCCGGCTGCTTGGTGATGGCGAGCAGGATCGCGCGGCCGTTGTTGATGTCGGTGTCCTTGTCGGCTGCCGCGCCGGCGTAGCCCCATGCGGCCACCTTGGCGTTCTCGGGGCCGTCGACGGCCACGCCGACGTCGCGCACGCGCACGGGCGCGCCGTTGCGCCAGGCCAGCACCATGTCGTTCCAGGGCGCCGCCTTCAGGAGCTGGTCGTTGGTGTAGACGTTGAGCGCCTGGGTCTCGCCGTCGAGCGTGCCGGTGGGCTGGCTCACCGTGGTCTGCGCGATCACGCCGCGCACGTCTTCCAGGCTCATGCCGATGGCCTTGATCTTGGCCGGGTCGATCTGCACGCGCACGGCGGGCTTCTGCTGGCCGAAGATGTTGACCAGGCCCACGCCCGCGATGCGCGAGATCTGCTGCGCGAGCACGTTGTCGGCGTAGTCGTTGACCTGGATCAGCGGCAGCACCTTCGACTGCACGCCGAGGATGAGCACCGCCGAATCGGCCGGGTTGATCTTGCGGTAGCTCGGCGGGCTCGGCAGGTTGTTGGGCAACTGCCCGCCCGCCGCGTTGATGGCCGTCTGCACGTCGAGCGCCGCGGCGTCGATGTTGCGGTCGAGGTCGAACTGCAGCGTGATCTGCGTGAGGCCGAGCGAACTGTTCGACGTCATCTGGCTCAGGCCCGCGATCAGCGAGAACTGGCGCTCCAGCGGCTGCGCGACGTTGGAGGCCATGGTCTCCGGGCTCGCACCCGGCAGCCTTCCCGTGACCTGGATGGTCGGGAAGTCGACCTGCGGCAGCGGCGCGACCGGCAGCAGTGGCCAGGAGACGAGGCCGATCAGCAGGATCGCGAGCGCCAGCAGAGAGGTGCCGATGGGCCGCTTGATGAAACCGGCGGAAATGCTCATGGCTTTGCTCCCGCGACGGTGGCCGCGCCGCTGGACGGCGATGCGGGCGATGCGGACGATGCTTCGGCCGGCGCCGTCCCGGGCGCCGCGCTGCCCTTGTTCGATTCCGTGATGCGCGCACCCGGCGTGAGCTTGTACTGGCCGTCAACCACCACGCGCTCACCGGCGTTCAGGCCCTTGTCGATGGTGGCCTTGCCGTTGACCGTGTCGGCCACGCCGATCGGCTGCACGCGCACCTTGTCGTCGTCGCCGACCACATAGGCGAAGAAGCCGTCGGGGCCGCGCTGCACGACGGCGGCAGGCACGGTGAGCGCATCGGCGCGCTGGCCAAGCACCACGCGCGCATCGACCGACTGGCCGGGCCACAGCTTGTGCTCGCCGTTCGGGAACTGCGCCTTCAGCGCAATGGTGCCGGTGGCGACGTCGATCTGGTTGTTCAGCAGCACCAGCTTGCCGGCCGCCAGCGTCTCGTGCGTGTCGCGGTCGCTGGCCTGCACCTGCAGCGGCTCCTGCGTGCCGCGCAGCGCCTTGTTCACGGCCTGGAAGCTGCTCTCGGGCAGCGTGAACTGCACGGCGATCGGGTCGATCTGGTTGATGACCAGCAGGCCGTTGGCATCGGTCGCGTGCACGATGTTGCCGGGGTCGACCAGGCGTGCGCCGATGCGGCCGCTGATGGGCGCGGTGATGGTCGTGAAGTCGAGCTGCACCTGAGCGAAGTGGACCTGCGCATCGTCGCTCTTGAGCGCGGCCTGCAGCTGGTTGACCAGCGCCTTCTGCGTGTCGAGCGTCTGCTGGCTGGTCGCGTCTTCCTTGATGAGGTCGCCGTAGCGCTTGAGGTCGGCCTGTGCGTTGGCCAGCGTGGCCTGGTCCTTGGCCTTCTGCGCCTGCGCCTGCTCGAGCTGCGCCTGGTAGGTGCGCGGGTCGATGCGCGCCAGCACCTGGCCGGCCTTCACGTCCTGGCCTTCCTTGAAGTCGACGCGGTCGAGCTGTCCATCGACGCGCGAGCGCACTGTGACGGTCGCCACGGTCATCACCGTGCCGACGTTGCTGCGGGTGACAGGCACGGTCTCGGTCGCGACCTTCGTCGTGGTCACGGGCACCGACGGCGCAGCCGCGGCCTTGGGTGCCTCGTGCGTGAACAGCTTGCGGCCGAAGAAGAGCAGCAGCGCGACGACGACGAGCACCGCCAGCACGGTCGGCCAGGTCTTGCGTCGGTGGGGAGGAAGGTTGGGAGGGGTGGTCGAATCCATGGCGTTCATTTGCAGTCGTTTGGTCACCTGGCGGCGGATGCCACGGGGCCGGAAGTTGTGGGGCTGGCCGCGGTGCCGGCCTGGATCTGGCTGGCGTCCCAGCCGCCGCCGACGGCCTTGACCAGCGCGACGCTGGCGGCGTACTGGCGACCCTGCAACTGCAGCGCGGTGCGCTCGTTGTTGAGGGCCAGCGTCTGCGCGGTGATCACCGCGAGGTAGGTGGCAGTGCCGGCGCGATATTGCGCCAGCGACACGCGCTCCGCCACGCGCGCCGACTGCACGGCGGCGTCCTGCACGGTCCGCTCCTGTGCCAGCAGGTCGAGCGCGGCCAGGTTGTCCTCGACGTCCTGGAAGCCGGCCAGCACGGTCTGGCGGTATTGCGCGGCCGAGGCGTCGAAGGTGGCACGCGCCTGCGCCACTTGCGCGCTGCGCAAGCCACCGTCGAACAGCGTGCCCGCCAACGCGGCACCGAGCGACCAGACCTTGTCCGGTGCATTCAGCCAGTTGCCAAGCCCGACGCCCGCGAAGCCGGCCGCGGCCGACAGCGTGAGGTTCGGGTAGTACGCCGCCTGCGCATAGCCGATGCCGGCGTTGGCCGAGGCGGCGCGGCGCTCGGCGCCAGCGATGTCGGGCCGTCTTTCGAGCAGTTCCGAGGGCACGCCGACGGGCGTTTGCGGCAGCGTGAGCGCGAGCGCATCGGGCGGCAGCGAGAACTCGGAAGGCGTCTTGCCGAGCAGCACCGCGATCGCGTGCTCGAGTTGGCGGCGCGCGATCTCGATGTCGATCGCCTGCGCCTGGGCGGCCTGCAAGGTGGTGTTGGCCAGCTCCACGTCGGCGCGCGTGACGATGCCGGCGCGGTACTGGCTCTGCGTGATCTGCGCCGACTTCTTGAAGGCCTCGACCGTGCGCCCATAGAGCGCCTGCTGCGCGTCGGCGACGCGCAGCGCGATGTAGTCGGTGGCCATCGAGGCCTGCACCGCGAGGCGGGCCGCGGCAAGGTCGGCCTCGCTCGCCTGCGCCGTGTCGCTCGCGCCTTCGACGGCGCGGCGGACGCGGCCCCAGAGGTCCGGCTCCCAGCTCGCCTGCACTGACCACGCATGCGAGTCGCCGACCGTGGAGATGCCTTGCGCATTCTTCGCCCGCGCACGGCCCGCGCCGCCGCTCGCGCCCACGGTGGGATACCAGGCGGACTCGGCGCCTTGCACCAGCGCCTGGGCCTGCCGATAGCGGGCCTCGGCCAGCCGGATGTCCTGGTTGGCCGTATCGGCCTGCTCGACGAGCGCGTTGAGCCGGGTGTCGCCGTAGGCGGTCCACCACGGCTGGGTGGCATCGACGCTGCCCGGCGTGGCCGCCTTCCATTGGCCGCCGCCCTTTGCGTTGTCGCCGATTTCCTTGAAGGTCGGGGCGGTGACGCCCCCGGTCAGCGCGGGGCGCTGGTAGTCAGGGCCGACGGCACAGCCCGCCAGTGAAGCGGCTGCCAGGGCCAGACACAGTATTCGAAACATCGGCCCACTCTAGGAAGCCGGCACGAACGCCAGCCTGACAGCTACATGACAAATCTGTCAGGTGGGGAGCGCTGGCGCGGCGAGCCATGCGAGGCGGGCGCGCGGCTTCCCGGCTTAGACCTTCGACACGGCGCCTTCGCGCACCTCCGCGAGCAAGCCGTAGGAATGCAGCCGCGCCTGGTGGTCGAACACCTGCGAGGTGATCATCAATTCGTCGGCGCCGGTGCGCGCGATGAAGGCGTTGACCTGTTCGCGCACGGTGTCGGGCGAGCCCACCGCCGAGCATGACAGCACCGAGTCGAGCAGCGCCCGCTCGGCCGGCCCCGCGCGTTCGTAGTAGCCCTCCACCGGCGCCGGCAGCCGGCCCGGCCGGCCGCTGCGCAGGTTCACGAAGGCCTGCTGCCAGGACGTCGCATGGAAGCGCGCCTGCGCGTCGGTGTCGGCCACGAACACGTTGAACCCGAGCATCACATGCGGCTTCTGCAGCTGCGCCGAGGGCTTGAAGGTCTTCCGGTAGATCTCGATGGCCTGCATCATCTGCTGCGGCGCGAAGTGCGAGGCGAAGGCGTAGGGCAGGCCCAGGTGGGCAGCCAGTTGCGCGCCGAAGGTGCTGGAGCCGAGGATCCACACCGGCACTTCGAGTCCCATGCCCGGCACGGCGCGCACGGCCTGGCGCGGCGCCTTCGACATGAAGTCCATGAGCTCGACCACGTCCTGCGGGAACTGGTCCGAGTCGGAGTCGAGGTTGCGCCGCAGCGCCTGCGCGGTGCGCTGGTCGGAGCCCGGCGCGCGGCCAAGGCCCAGGTCGATGCGGCCGGGGTAGAGCGATTCGAGCGTGCCGAACTGCTCGGCGATCACCAGCGGCGAATGGTTCGGCAGCATCACGCCGCCGGCGCCGATGCGGATCGTCGAGGTGCCCGCGCCGACGTAGGCCAGCAGCACGGCGGTGGCCGCGCTGGCAATGCCGGGCATGCCATGGTGCTCGGCCAGCCAGTAGCGGCGGTAGCCGAGCTTTTCGCCATGCTGCGCGAGCGCGAGCGAGTTGCGGAAGGAGTGCGAGGCGTCGCCGCCTTCGCAGATGGGGGAGAGGTCGAGGATGGAGAGGGGAGCCATGGGCGCGATCTTGGCCCGAATGGGGCAAGCCGGGAGGGTGCAGGGATATTGCGGAGACTGCCAGGCACCCGACGGCGCATCCCATTTCAGGCGACCGGCGCGCGCGCGAGCAGGGTGTGGCCGTCGCCTCGCGCCTTGCTCGCCCAGCCCTCGAGGTAGTCGCGCGAGAACTTCACGCCGCGCTCGCAATGCCGGCTCGAGCAGCCCAGCGCGGCCAGCGCCATCCGCACGCTGCCGTCCATGTACGAATCCGGGTCGGCAACGCCATGGCCGAGCGCGGCGATGCCCGCGGCCGACGCGCCCATCATGAAGTCGACGGCGCTGTCGAGGTCCGTGAACGAGAACTGCCCGAGGTGGCGCCCGAGTTGCAGGTCCGCCGTCATGTAGTCGCGTGCCAGCAGCTTGTTCGCCTCGGAGCTGGAGCGCGTGACGAACCGCGCCCATGCGGGGTCGGCGACGGCGCGTTGCAGGAAGCCCCGGAAGCCGGTCGCGAAGCGCTGCCACGGCTCCTTCAACAGATCGTAGAAGGGCATGGCGTCGCGCGTCATCTGGTCGCTCAATGCCGCGGCCAGCGCCTGCAAGGCCTCGTCGAGCGACAGGAAGTGCAGGTAGAAGGTGCCGCGCGACACGCCTGCCTCGCGCACCACGTCCTCTATCGCCGGCGCGCGGTCGCCGGTCCTGGCGAAGACCTTCATGGTGGCTTCGAGCAGGCGCGAGCGCATCTGTGCGCGCTTGCGGGCGGCCACCTCGACGCGATGGTCTGGCGGCGCCGGCGCCTTGTCCTGTGCTGCATCGCGCATGGCTCTTCCTTCTTGCAATGACGATCCGTCAGTCTGATGGATCGGTGTTCTGACGTGGGGAATGTCCCGCTGGAATGCGGGGAGGTCGCTGTCTAAAGTGAACTCACTCGTCATTCTGACATTTCTATCAACCCAAGGAGACACACGCCATGCTGACCGCCACCCGCCCCGCCGCAACGCCCATTCACCTCAGCGACGCCCAGGCGCGCGCCATGCTCGTCGAGCGTGCGCGCGGCCTGCACGGCGTGCTCTCGAAGAACGCGCTGCAGACCGAGACCGACCGCCGCGTCGTCGAGGAGAACATCCAGGCCATGGCCGAGGCCGGCCTGTTTCGCACGATGGTGCCCAGGCGCTACGACGGCTTCGAAGGCTCGATCCGCACGCACCTCGAAGTGACGGCCGCCGTGGCCGAGGCCTGCGGCTCGTCGGCCTGGGTGCTGGCATTGACCAACGTGTGCAACTGGTTCGCGAGCCTGTACGGCCAGCAGGCGCAGGACGAGATCTTCGGCGCCAACCCGAACGCCCGCGTGGCCGGCGTGCTATCGCCATCGACGCAGGTGCAGCGCGTCGAAGGCGGGCTGAAGGTCTCGGGCAAGTGGTTCTGGTCGTCGGGCTGCATGCACGCCGACTGGGGCATGCTGGGCGTGCTCGAACTGGACAAGAACGGCGCGCCGCTGAACCAGTACATGGCCGTGATCCCGATGAGCGAACTGAGCATCGAGAACACCTGGTTCACCGCCGGCATGAAGGGCACCGGCAGCAACTGCGTGGTGGCCAACGATGTGTTCGTGCCGACACATCGCCTGCTGTCGACGATGCCGGCGGTGCACGGCGACTACCCCACGCCGTTCAAGGACGAGGCGGCCTACCGGGCCGCGTTCATCCCGGTGGCTGCGCTGGTGCTGGTGGGCGCGCAACTCGGCATGGCGCGGGCCGCGCTCAACTACGTGATCGAGAAGGCCTCGCAGCGCGCGATTGCCTACACCTCTTTCAAGAAGCAGTCGGACTCGGTCGCGTTCCAGATGCAGATCGCCAAGGCCGCGCTGAAGATCGACACCGCGCACCTGCATGCCTTCCGTGCGGCGGACGACATCGATTCCGCGGCGCAGCGCGGCGAGTACCTCGACTACAAGACGCGTGCCCGCGTGCGTGCCGACACCGGCTATGTCGCGCAGTACGCCACCGACGCGATCAACATGCTGATGACCGCGCACGGCGCCGGCAGCTTTGCCGATGCCAGCCCGATGCAGCGCATCTGGCGCGATGCCAATACCGCCGCGCGCCATGCCATCGTGCTGCAGCCCGTGGGCGACGAGATCTACGGCAAGGCGCTGCTCGACGCCGAGAACACCGTCACGCCGCTGGTCTGACCCACGACGCGCAGGCACCCCGATGGCCACGAGTTTCGACCCCAAGCTGTTCCGCGACGTGATGGGGCACTTCGCCACCGGCGTCACGGTGGTGAGCTACCTGCACGAAGGCGATCCGTGCGGCATGACGGCCAATGCGTTCATGTCGGTGTCGCTGGACCCGCCGCTCGCCGTGATCTCGGTGCGGCGCGCGGCGCGCTTCGCCGCGGTGGTCAAGGAAGGCGACCGCTTCGGCGTCAACTTCCTGCTGGAAAGCCAGCAGGACCTGAGCACGCATTTCGGCGGCCGCCCGGTGGCCGGCAGGCCCTCGCCTTTCGAGACGCACGACGGCACGCCGCTGCTGCGCGACAGCCTCGCGCAACTGGTGCTGAAAACCGTCGACGTGCACGAGGCCGGCGACCACCTGCTCTACATCGGCCAGGTCGAGCACATGGCGCTCGGCGTGGAGCGCAAGCCGCTGGTCTTCTACAGCGGCGCCTACAAGCAAGTGAACATCCACGCGCCCCAGGTCTTCTGGGCCAGCAACGACGGCTGGTGACCTGACGCACCGCGCCGGATCGTGCCGCATCGCGCCGGCCAGAACACAACAACCACAACGGAGAGAGACCATGGATTCGAAACACGCACAGGGCCGTCGCGGCTTCCTGGCGAGCAGCGCTGCGCTCATCGCCGGCACGGCGGGCGCCCAGCCTGCGCCCGCACCCGCACCCGCAGCCACCGCACCCGGACCGCAGCGCCGCATCGACGTGCACGCGCATTTCCTGCCCGAGAAGTACCGCAGCGCACTGGCCGCGGCGGGCCACGCGAAGCCGTCGGGCATGCCCGGCATCCCGAAGTGGAGCGTCGAGCAGCACATCGAGATGATGGACCGCAACGACATCGCGTCGTCCGTCCTCTCCATCTCGGCGCCGGGCCTTCACTTCGGCGATGACGCGGCAGCGCGCGGACTGGCACGCCACGTCAACGAGGAGGGCGCGAAGGCGATGCAGGCGCATCCGAAGCGCTTCGGCCTGTTCGCATCGCTGCCGCTGCCCGACGTCGACGGCGCGCTGAAGGAGATCGACCATGCCTTCGACGTGCTGAAAGCGGATGGCGTGGCGCTGGAGAGCAACTTCCACGGCGTGTATCTGGGCGACCGCCGGCTCGAACCGGTGTTCGCGGAACTGAACCGCCGCAATGCCAAGGTCTTCATCCATCCGACCAACCCGCATTGCCCGTGCTGCCAGGTGCAGCCCAAGGGCGAGGACGCGGCGTCGCTGCCGCCGATCGGCTACCCGTATCCCATGATCGAGTTCATGTTCGAGACCACGCGCGCGGTCTTCAACCTGATCCTCTCCGGCACGCTGACGCGCAACCCGAACCTGCAGGTCATCGTGCCGCACGCGGGCGCCACCCTCCCGGTGCTGGCCGACCGCGTGGCCGGCATCGCGCCTGCGCTGGGCCTGGCCGAGAAGCTCGACCCGAAGCATGTCTTCGACCTGCTGCGCGGCATGCACTACGACCTGGCGGGCTTCCCCTTGCCGCGGCAGTTGAAGGCGCTGCTCGAGATCGCCGATCCGCAACGCATCCTGTACGGCAGCGACTACCCGTTCACGCCGGAGCCGCTGGTCGCCGCGCTCGCGGCACAGCTCGATGGCAGCCCGCAGATCTCGAACCAGCTGCGGCAGGACTTCATGCGCAACAACGCGCTCGCACTGTTCCCCAAGTTCGCCTGACACGTCTGCGCACGAGAACAACACAAAGCAATGAACAAGAACATATTCGCAGCGACGGTCGCGGCATTCGCGGGCGTCGCATCAGCCCAGAGCACGGTCACCCTGTTCGGCGTGGTCGACGTGGACATCGACCACTTCAGCCAGAACGGCGTCAGCAGGACGATGCTGTCCCACAGCGGCAACGCGCCCAGCCAGATCGGATTTCGCGGGACGGAAGACCTTGGGGATGGCCTGTCCGCCAACTTCTGGCTGGCGAGCAGCACCTCGCCCGACGACGGCGGCACGCGCCCGATGGACTTCGCATTTCGCAGCACGGTCAGCCTGGCGGGCCCGTTCGGCGAGGTCCGACTGGGCCGCGACTACCCGCCCGGCTCTCTGAACCAGGGCGTGTTCGACCCCTTCCGCAACATGGGGCCCGCCTCGGGCGCCAACATCACCTTGCCGGTACTGCCGGGCGTGCTGGGCACCGGCTCCAACCCGACGACTTCGATTCGCGTCAGCAACTCGATCCAGTACCTCTGGGGCTTCGCGGCCAACGCCCAAGCCGTCGTCGGGACCGGGTTCTATGGCAGCGTGATGGTTGCACTGCCCGAGAACGTGACCGGCAAGCCGCCGATCGGGCGCTACGCGGGTGGCCGTGCCGGCTACGCCGTCGGCCCGTGGAATGTCGCTGTGGCCTACGCCGAATCAAAGGGTCCCTTCGGTACGCTGGGCCCCCGCTACGGCACGCCGACGACGTTCAAGGAAAGCAATCTGGGCGCCTGGTACCAGTTCGACAACGTCAAGTTGATGGGCCATGTCGGCGCCAACGATTCCGACGTGCCCAACACGCGCTTCACCCATTGGGCCGTGGGCACCGAGATCACGATCGGCGCCGGCTACATCCCGCTCTCGTACATCGCGGCCAGGCAGAACAACGCGGCGAACAGCAGCGTGGAGCAGATCGCCGCAGGCTATGTCTACTTCCTCTCGCGACGCACTTCGCTGTACACGTCCATCGCCCACATCAAGAACAAGAACGGCGCCACCTTCAGCTTCGTCGGTGGCAATGGCGGCTCGTTCCCGGCGCTGACGCCGGGCCTGATTACGTCGAAGGGCAATGGCACGGGCTACGACTTCGGCATGCGCCATTACTTTTGATCGACCGGGCGCTTGCAAATGAAAAAGCAGTTCATCGTTGCCTGCACCGCGGCCCTCGTGGCCGTGCTGGCCGGCGGCTTGGCGCAAGCGCAGCCCGCTGCATCGCAATCGGTCGCGCAGGAAGCCGCAAGGGAAGCGGCGCAGCGGCCCGCCCGTTCGCGCCCTCGCACCAACCTCGTGCTGCTGGGCACGGCAGGGGGCCGCACGTCGTGGAACGGCACGCCGCTCGCGGGCATCGCGTCGGCGCTGGAAGTCGATGGCGACGTGTACCTGGTCGACTTCGGCGAAGGCTGGGCGCGACGCTACTTCCAGGCCCGGCTGGGCGCGCGCTTCGGCAACCAGGGCATGGCCGCCCTGCGCGCCGCCTTCATCACGCACATGCATGCGGACCACGTCATCGGCTACCCGTCGCTGTTCACCTTCGGCATGACCGATGGCCTGGCGAATCGCAAGGTGCCGATGAAGGTCTTCGGGCCCGGTCGCCGCGGCGCGCCGATCCCCATCCCCGGCCCGGACCAGACGGCGGCCGGCACGCTGGTCGCACCGGGCAATCCGAATCCGGGCACGGTCGACATGACCGAACTGGTGATTCAGACCTTCGCCAGCGACATCAACACCGGCATGCGGGAAGGCCGCAAGCCCGACCCGCATTCGCTGGTGCAGGCCTTCGACATCCGGCTTCCGGACGGCCTCGCGGTCGACCCGAACGCCGAGACGGCGCCGTCGATGGAACCGGTGCTGGTCTACGAGGACGAGAAGGTCCGGGTCACCGCCGTCCTCGTGAGCCATGCGCCGGAGTTCCTGTGCTTCGCCTACCGCTTCGACACGGCCGATGGGGCGGTGGTGTTCTCGGGCGACACGGGGCCGGACAAGAACCTGGTCCGTCTCGCGCGCGGGGCGGACGTGCTGGTGCACGAAGTCATCGACACGGCCTGGATCGACTCCTTCCTGCCCAAGCCGCGCAACGCAGGCGCCGAGGCCGTGGCGCGTCACCTGGTCCATTCGCACACCGCGGCGGAAGACGTGGGCGGCGTTGCGCAGGCCGCCGGTGTCAAGACACTGGTGCTCAACCATTTCGGACCGGCCGACGCGAGCCCCCAGCGCTGGGCGCGCGCGCAGGACGGCTTCACGGGTCGACTGATCGTGGGCAACGACCTGATGCGCATCGGTGTCGGCGCGCCGATCGACGGCCGCCTGCCCTGACCTTCAACCACCCATCACTGACAAGAAAAGGAAACACCATGATCGAATCCAGAACCGTGCACACCGAAGGCGCCGACATCGCCTTCGACATCGAGGGCCAGGGCCCGCTGCTCCTGCTGGTGGTCGGCGGCAACGGCGACAGCCGGCTCTTCACGCAGCTCTCGGCGCATCTGGCCGACCGCTACACCGTCGTCAAGTACGACCGCCGCGCCAACTCGCGCAGCACCGGCGACTTCGAAGGCGAAATGGACATGGCGCAAGCCGGCCGCGATGCGGCCGCAGTCATCCGGGCGCTCGACCGCGGACAAGCCTTCGTGTTCGGCAACAGCGCCGGCGCCAACATCGCGCTGAAGCTGACCGCCGACCACCCGCAACTCGTGCGCGGCCTGGTCGACCATGAGCCGCCCATCACCGACTTCCTGCCGGAGCCCGATGCCGGCAAGTGGCGCGCATTCTTCGACAAGGTCAGCGAGACCTTTCGCACCAAAGGCGCGGGGCCGGCGATGGGCCTGTTCGCCTCGTCCTTCGTCGGCTTCGACCAGACCGTGACGGTGCCTGGCGACCAGCCTGGCGGCAATCACGACCGATTCCTGGCGCATGAGTTCCAGCACATCAACAGTTACGTGCCGGACCTCGATGCGCTGAGGCGCGGCGGCGTTCCCATGGTCACGGCTGTGGGACGTGCCAGTGGCGACGCCTTCTACGCACAGACGGCGCGCGAGCTTGCGCGGCAGTTGCCGTGCCCGTGCGTGGACATCGTGGGCAATCACCTGGGCTACCGCTTCGAGGCGGAAGCCTTCGCCAACGAGCTGGACCGCATCATCCAGGCCTTGCCCGCGAGGTCCGCATGAACGAACACCGCAGGCGCGATCGGCTGGGCATCCACTCGATCGGCGAATTCCTGATGACCGTGCCCTCGCTGGACGATGCACGGCGCTTCTACGGCACCTTCGGGCTCGACGTCAGCGACGAGCACGGCGGCCTGGCGTTGCGCACCCATGGCAATGACCATGTCTGGGGCCGGCTGCGCGCGGGGCCGCACAAGAAGTTCGAGCAGCTCACCTTCCACTGCTTCGAAGACGAGCTGGATGCGATGCGCCGGCACATCGAGGCGCAAGGCGTCGCGCTGCTGCCCACGCCCGAGGGTGCGCCCGCAGGCGGCCTGTGGCTGCGCAGCCCCGACGGGATGCTGCTGCAGGTTCGCGCGGGTGCCAAGACCGCCCCCGATGCTGTCACGCATCAGAGTTCGCCATTGCCTTTGGACGGCACGCGCTGCGCGCCCTATCGGCGGCACGCAAGCCTGGTGCAACCACAGCGGCTGTCGCACATCGCGCTCACCACGTCGAGCGTGCCGGCCCAGATGGACTTCTACACGCGCGTACTCGGCCTGCGCCTGTCCGACCATTCGGGCGAGGGCGTCGCCTTCCTGCATGGCGCGCATGGCAGCGACCACCACCTGGTTGCGTTGGCGGCCAGCGCCGGGCCGGGGCTGCATCACCTGAGCTGGGACGTGCCGACCATCGACCAGGTCGGCCTCGGCGCGATCACGATGCAGGCGGCGGGCTACACCGACGGCTGGGGCGTGGGCCGTCATGTGCTGGGCTCCAACTACTTCTACTACGCGCAGGACCCGTGGGGCAGCTTCTGCGAGTACAGCGCCACCATCGACTACATCCCCGCGGCAGTCGACTGGCAAGGCCTGGACCACCCGCCCGAGGACTCGTTCTACCTGTGGGGGCCGGACGTACCGCCCGCGATGTTCGCGTACTCCGAGGCGGGCGCCTGGGCATGACCTCCATAACTTCTCCTTCCCATTTTCTCGAAGCGAAACCATGAGACTCGTCACATTCAACTGCCGCGGCCACCAGTCGATCGGCAAGGTCATCGGCCAGCAGGTCATCGACCTGCCCGCGAGCGATGCATCGCTGCCGCGCACCATGCGCGAACTGCTGCAGGCGGGCCCCGCCGCGATGGCGCGTGCGCGCGCCGTCGATGCCAGCGTCGGCGTCAGCTACCCGCTGGCCGACGTGCGGCTCGATGCGCCGGTGCCCAACCCGTCGAAGTACCTCGCCATCGGCATGAACTACCGCAAGCACGTGGCCGAGGCCATCGCCGCCGGCATCAAGGTGCCGGACAGCCAGGTCTGGTTCAACAAGCAGGTCTCGTGCGTGCATGGGCCGTATGAGCCGGTGCAGATGCCGCGTGCCTCCGACAAGCTCGACTACGAGGCCGAACTCGGCGTGATCATCGGCCGCCGCTGCCGGCACGTGTCGGTGGAAGACGCGCCTTCGGTGGTCGCGGGCTACGTGGTCTGCAACGACGTGTCGGTGCGCGACTGGCAGATGCGCTCGCCCACGATGATGCTCGGCAAGTCCTTCAACACGCATGGTCCCTTCGGCCCGTGGATCGTCACAGCCGACGAGGTGCCCGACCCGCATGCGCTGCAACTGCGCATGAAGCTCAACGGCGAGGTGCGCCAGGAGATCTCGACCGGCGAGATGATCTACGACATCTGGGCCCAGATCGCCTACCTCTCGACCGTGATGACGCTGGAGCCGGGCGACGTGCTCGCCACCGGCACGCCCTCGGGCGTCGGCGTGGGCATGACGCCGCCGTCGTTCGTCAAGGTGGGCGACGTGATGCGCGTGGAGATCGATGGCATCGGCCACATCGAGAGCGTCGTCGTGGCCGAGCCGGCTGGGGGTTGAACCATGGCACGCAAGGTCATCATCTCCTGCGCGGTCACGGGCTCGATCCACACGCCGAGCATGTCGCCGCATCTGCCGGTCACGCCCGACGAGATCGCCGAACAGGCCATCGCTGCGGCCGAGGCCGGCGCGTCCATCCTGCACCTGCACGCGCGCGATCCGGTCGACGGCCGCCCCGCGTTCGACCCCGTCATCTACCGCCAGTTCCTGCCGCGCATCCATGCGGCCACCGACGCGGTGATCAACATCACCACCGGCGGCTCGATCACGATGACGCTGGACCAGCGCATGGCCGGCGCGCTCGACATCTCGGCCGAGATGGCGTCGTGCAACATGGGCTCGATGAACTTCGCGATCTTTCCGGTGCTGGACAAGATGAAGGAGTTCAAGCACGACTGGGAGCGCGACTACATCGAGGGCACGCGGCGCAACATCTTCCGCAACACCTTCGCCGACATCGAGGAGGTGCTGCAGCGCCTGGGCCAGGCGCATGGCACGCGCTTCGAGTTCGAGTGCTACGAGGTCGGCCATCTCTACAACCTCAAACACTTCGTCGATCGCGGCCTGGTGCATGGGCCGATCTTCCTGCAGTTCGTGCTGGGCGTGCTCGGCGGCATGGGGCCGGACCCGGAGAACCTGGTGCACATGAAGTGCATCGCGGACAAGCTGTTCGGCGAGAGCTACCAATGGTCGGTGCTCGGCGCCGGCCGGCACCAGATGCCGCTGGTGACGCAGGCCGCGCTGATGGGCGGCAACGTGCGCGTGGGGCTGGAGGATTCGCTGTCGATCGGCGCCGGGAAGCTGGCGACGTCGAATGCGCAGCAGGTGACGTTGATCCGCGATGTGCTGGAGCGGTTGGGGATGGAGATCGCCTCGCCTGACGAGGCGCGCCAGATGCTGGGGCTGAAGGGGCGGGAGACGGTTCGGCTGCCTTGAAATGCCGCTCGTTGCGACCCCTTCACATCGCCGTCAACCCACTCACAGAGACACTCCATGAACACTCTTGATCGCCATCCTTCGTCCAACGCCATCCTTGCGAAGGCTTCGGCACGCGAGCAGCCCGAGGCCACGCGCCGTGGTGTGCTCCGCTTCGCCGCCAACGCAGCCCTGCTGCTCGGTGCAATGCCCATCGTGGGCTGCGCTTCGGGTGATCGCACCGGATCGACGGCCAACACGTCGCCCGCGTCGAATGCAGGCAAGGATCCTGCCAATCGCCTGGTGCTGCTCGGCACGGCGGGCGGGCCGCCGCCGCGCCTGGACCGCGCGCAGCCTGCCAACGTGCTGGTCGTGAACGGCGAGCCCTATCTGGTCGACTGCGGAGAAGGCACGCTGAACCAGCTGGAGCGTGCCGGGATCCGGCATTCCGCGGTCAACAGGATCTTCATCACCCACCACCACGACGACCACAACGCGGGCGTGTCGCCGCTGCTGGGGGTCGCCTGGAGCAATGGCAAGCGGGCGCGACCGACGTGTACGGCCCGGTCGGCACCGTGGGACTGGTCCGCTCGGCGATCGACTACGGCCGGGCGAACGCAACCATCCGCCGCGTGGACGAAGGCCGCAAGCAGCTGCCGCAGACGCTCTGGAAGGGCCACGACGTCAGGCCCGGCGCGGTGTACCAGGATGCCAACGTGCGCGTGACCTGCGTGGAGAACACGCACTTCGAGGTGCCGGATGAGCAGTCGCTGTCGTACCGCTTCGACACCGCCAGCCGCTCGGTGGTTTTCTCGGGCGACACCGGCTACAGCGAGAACGTGATCGCGCTGGCCAAAGGCGCCGACGTGCTGGTGCACGAGGCCATGCACCTGGAGGCTACGCGCGCCATCCTCCGGGGCATGTTCCAGCAGCAGGGACGGCCACCGGCCGAGGTCGAGTCCCTGATCACCCATGTGCTGACGAAGCACACCTCGACCGAGGACGTCGGCCGCGTCGCCGCCGCCGCCGGCGTCAAGCTGCTGGTGCTGAACCACCTGATCCCGGGTGGCCTGGAGAAGCAGCCGCTCAGCGACGACGACTACATCGCGGGTGTTCGCAAGTTCTACAGCGGGCCGGTGATCGTGGGACGCGACCTGCAGGCGATCTGAGTCCATTGCAGGGCGGCGCGTGTAGGCGATGCCCGAGACCACGCGTTGTGCGGCAGGGCGCTCTTTGCCGGCTGCGCTACCGCACGTCCCTCCCCTGCAGCGACGGCGTCTGAGCGATGCGCTCGGAGATCACGCGGCAGGCTTCCAGCAAGGGCGCGACATAGGCTTGCTCGGGGTTCTCCTTCTGGCGGAACAGCAGGGTGCTCACGCTGATAGCGGCCACAGGCTGGCCCGCGGCGTTGCGGATGGCCGCGCCGAAGCAGAAGATGCCCGCCTCGTTCTCCTCGTCGTCCACCGACCAGCCGCGTTCGCGCACCTGTTCGATCTGCGCGCGCAGGACGGCGGCATCGGTCACTGTGTTCGCGGCATGGCGGGGCATCGGCAACCCCTTGACCAGCGCCTTGAAGCGCTTGTCATCGAGCGCGGCCATGTAGGCCTTGCCGACGGCCGTCGAATGCAGCGACACGCTGGTGCCGATGCGCGAGGCCATGCGCACGGCGCTGGGGCTTTCGAGCTTCTCGATGTAGACCATGCTGGCGCCGTTGGGCACGGCGAGGTGCACGGTCTCGCCGGTCAGGTCGCGCAGGCGCTTGAGTTCCTCGACGGCGGCCAGTCGAAGCTCGGAGCGGCCCCAGCTGCGGTTCGCAAGCTGGATCAGGCGAGGGCCCAGGGCCAAGGTCGCGGCGCCGGGGTTTTCCACCAGCATTCGCTCGGCAACCAGCGCCGCCACGATGCGATGCACCGTGGGCCGCGGATAGCCGCTGGCGCGCATCAGGGCGCCGACGTTCACCGGCTCCTCGGCATCGGCCACCAGCTGCAGCACGCGCATGAACTTGGAGAAGGATGCGGTGCCCGCGACCTGGGCCTGGAGGGGCGATTCGGCGGAGGACGAAGCAACGGGAGCGGGCATCGGTCAGGACACCATGTAGCCGCCATCGACCGGCAGGATCACGCCCGTCATGAACGACGCGGCGGGCGTGCACAGGAACATCGCAGCCCGCGCCACGTCGTCCGGCGTACCCCAGCGCGCCAATGGCGTGCGGGCGAGGATCGGACCGGCGCGCGCGGGGTCGTCCTGCAGGGCCCTGGTGAGGGGCGTCGCGATCCAGCCCGGGGCCACCGCGTTGACGCGGATGCCATCCGCGGCATAGGCGATGGCCAGCGACTTGGTGAGCTGCGCCACCCCGCCCTTGCTGGCCGAATACCCCGGCACCAGCCCGCCGCCGAAGAAGCTGAGCATCGAGGCGGTGTTGACGATGCAGCCGCCGCTCGCCTTGAGGCGCTCGCGCGTCATGGCGCAGACGCGCATGATCCCGGTGAGGTTCACGGCCAGCACTTTCTCGAAGACGGCGAGCTCATGCTCCGCGCCACGCTGGATGATGCCCGCGCAGTTGAAGACGATGTCGAGCGTGGCGATTTCGCCCAGTGCCGCTCCCAGGCTGGCCTCCGATGTCACGTCGGCCTGCCGCACCTCGACCGCGGCGTCGAGCGTGCCGTCGCCCGGGCCCAGTCCGATGGCCGTCACGGTCGCGCCAAGCGCCGCGAGGTGGTTGGCGATGACCGCGCCGATGCCTTGCGTCGCGCCGGAGACGAGCGCCCTCTTGCCCTTGAAAAGTCCTGCCGCGTACGTCATGGCGCCTACCGGATGAACTGCTTGGTGTAGTCGGCGCCGAGGCCGACCGCCTCGAAGTGCTTGCGGCACATGTCGATCTTGGTGAACACGTCCTCGTAGCCCATGCCCTTGCCCCACGGGTCGGTGTAGTACATGACACCGTTGACCTGGAAGTAGGTGATCATTTCCTCGACGTCCTCCGGCACGTAGAGGGTGTGCGTCTCGCCCGGCGGCTCGAAGACGTAGCTGCCTTCGGTGGCTTCCCAGTCGTGTTCCAGGTAGCGCCAGCGGCCCTTGAGCACGAAGCCGTGCACCGCCTGCGGATGCCGGTGGCGGCTCAACACGCCCGACTTGCGCACGCGCAGCAGGTTCATCCAGTAGCCCTGGCTCGCGTTGAGGCAGAGCGGCCGGAACCACACGTTCTCCGCCTGCGGCACCCAGAGCCGCTCGTCCGTCGGGATGGCGTGCTGCACCACGATCTCGGGCAGCGCGTCCGGCGGGTTCGGGTACTGGTACGGGGTCTTGGGGTTGGGATCCGCGTCATCGATGGGCATTTAGCTCGTCCATATTGTGGATAATGGTCCATATTGTAGACAGCGAGGACGCTTTGGCGATGTGCGTAAACCCTTGGGTCGGGATTCATGCGGGCGCGGACCGAGGGCTGTCCGACGCAGGGGCCCGGGCGCAGCCACGGGTCGAACGCGCCCGAAGCACGATGTCGTATCTTCATGCCCCAGGCATTGCGAAACAGGTCGAGGCTGATCGATGAAAACCACCGAAGTGAAGGTTCGCGCGGCGCGCGAGAACGATGCGGATGCGGCGGCGGCCTGCGTCCGTGCGGCATTCGAGCGCTATGTGCCGCGCATCGGCCGGCCGCCCGCGCCGATGCTGCTGGTCTACCCGGCCGTCATCGCCCGGGGCCAGGCCTGGGTCGCGGAACTGAAAGGCCAGGTGGTCGGGGTGCTGGTGCAGTACGAGACCGAGGACGGCTTCTACATCGATACCGTGGCGGCCTCGCCGCAAAGTCAGGGCACCGGCGTGGGCCGGGCATTGCTGGTGTTCGCGGAGGCCGAGGCCCGTGCGCGAGGCTACGAATCCCTCTACCTCTGCACCAACTCGATGATGACGGAGAACCAGGTGTTCTATCCCCGGATCGGCTACGTCGAATACGACCGCCGGGCGCAGGATGGGTATGACCGGGTGTTCTACCGGAAGAGCGTGTGAAGGCGCCGGCTTGAACGAAGGCCGCCTTGCGCCGCGGCCGGACAGCGACTCGAACTTTTCTTCCGAGTCGCCGGTGGCTAGCATCGACCCACTGGAGTCCCACCATGCAGTTCGTCACCTGTACCTACGAGTCCCATGCCGCCGAGATCCTGGAGATCTTCAACGAGGCCATCGTCAGTTCCGCGGCGCTGTACGACTACAAGCCTCGCACGCCGGAAAGCATGGTCGGCTGGTTCAAGGCGAAGGAAGCCGGGCGCTTTCCCGTGATCGGCGCAACCGGGCCGGACGGGCGGCTGCGGGGCTTCGCGAGCTACGGCACCTTTCGCGCCTGGCCGGCGTACAAGTACACGGTCGAGCATTCGGTCTACGTGCACCGGGACCATCGTGGCGAGGGCATCGGCATCGCGCTGATGAAGGAACTCATCTCGGCGGCCCGCAAGCAGGAGGTCCACGTGATGGTCGGCGCCATCGACGTCGCCAATACCGGCAGCATCGCGCTGCATGAGAAGCTGGGCTTCTCGAATGCAGGGACGATCGTGCAAGCCGCGTTCAAGTTCGGTCGATGGCTGGACCTGGGCTTCTATCAACTGGTGCTGGACACGCCGGCCCAGCCGGTGGACGGCTGATCCGACTTCGCAATCAAGCGCATAACTGCGTTGGACCGCCTTGCCATGCTACGGCCTGTCTGCGGCGCTCCGCCTTGTCCCGCGCTTGATTGCAAAGTCGTATGAACGCATCAGTCCAGGTTGGCCTTCAGGAAGGCCACCGTCCGCTCCCACGCCAGCTTGGCCGCGGCCGGGTCGTAGCGAGGTGTGGTGTCGTTGTTGAAGCCGTGTTGCGTGCCGGGGTAGCGCCAGGCCGTGTATTTCACGCCCGCGGCTTTCAACGCCGCTTCGTACCCGGGCCAGGCCGCGTTGATGCGCTCGTCGATCGCAGCCTGCTGCACCAGCAGCGGCGCCTTGACCTTGGCCGCCTCCGAGGGCGCCGGCGTGTTGCCGTAGAAGGGCACGCCGGCATTCAGGTCGGGCAGGCGCGTGGACAGCCAGTGCACCATGCCGCCGCCCCAGCAGAAGCCCACCGCGCCCATCTTGCCGTTGCCATCGGCGCGGCCGCGCAGCCAGTTGGCCGAGGCCAGGAAGTCCTCGCGCGTCTTCGCCTGGTCGAGCTTGCCGAAGGCGTCGCGCGCCTTGTCCTCGTCGCCGGGATAGCCGCCCGAGGACGTCAACGCGTCGGGCGCGAAGGCCATGAAGCCGTCGAGTGCGAGGCGGCGCGTGATGTCCTCGATGTGCGGGTTCAGGCCGCGGTTTTCGTGGATGACCAGCACGGCAGGCAGCTTCGACATGCCCGCCGACGCCGGTCGCACCAGGTAGCCGCGGATGGTGCCGCTGCCGGCGGGCGACGGCACGTTGATCCGTTCGGCCTGGAGCCGCGCATCGTCGGGCTTGACCTGCTGGCCTGCCGCGAAGTCCGGGCTCAGCGCGGCCAGCAGTCCGGCTGCCGTCATGCCGGCCTTGGCGAAGCGGCGAGCCTTGTCAAGGAAGCCGCGGCGGTCGACGTCGCCATGGACGTAGGCGTCGAAGAGGGTCAGCAGGTCCTGGTCGAACTTCTCGTGGGGCAGGGTGGGGGGCATCGGGGTCTCCGCGCGTCGATACGAAGTGGGGCTACGCCGGCACGATAGCTGCATCGCAGGAATGCCGTAGCGCGCGGGGCTGTTCGATGGCATCCGACCCACTTTGTTCCGATGCGCGCCATGCCGACGGCACGGGGGACGACCAAGGCACGGTGATGCAGGTACTGGTCCCCTTCACCACGCGGCAGCGATCACGTCACGGCTTCTCATGCCTGGCGTGCTGCACCTGGGTGCGGGCTGCGCGCGACTGCCAGAGCTGCTCCATCTTCAGGTAGGTGAAGGAGGCCGACCAGCCGATCATCATGAGGCCGGTCAAGGCCTCGGTCACGGCGATCGCGCGGATGCTGCCCATTGGATAGACCTCGCCGTAGCCCAGCGACGTGTAATTGACGGCCGACAGGTACAGGAAGTCGCCGACCTTGCCCTCGAACGTTCCTCCGATGCCGCCGAATGCCGGGATCGCCGACATCACGCGAAGCGTCAACGCGAACAGCCAGATCTCGGCGATGTGCCCCAGCATGAGGGCCATCATCGCCAGGATGATGGTGCGCCGCCCCTGCAACCGCCGCAGCCCCCACGGCACGAGTCGGTCGGAGATGAGCGTCATCGTCTCGAAATGCACCATGACCGAGATGACAACCATGACGGCTGCAATGGCCCATGCCAAAAGATCGAACATGGCGGTCTCCGATGTGATGCGAGGGACATTATGGGGATGCCGGTGCGCACAAAGTAAAAGGCCCGCAGCGGCGAAGCTGCGGGCCTCTTCAGTCAGGAAGACCGAAGAACTTGCGATCAGAACGGAATGTCGTCGTCCATGTCGTCGAAGCCCGACGGCGACTTGGACGGCGCCGGGCGCGGTGCGGGCGCTGGTGCGCGCGGTGCGGCTGCCGGGGCGCGCGACGCGTAGCCGCCACCACCACCGCCACCTTGCGAGTAGCCGCCACCCTGGCCGTATTCGTCGTCACCGCCGCCGCCACCCGCGGCAGGACCGCCCTGGCCTTGCCGGCTGCCCAGCATCTGCATCTGGTCGACACGGATGTCGGTGGCGTACTTCTCGACGCCGTCCTTGTCCTGGTACTTGCGGGTGCGGATCGAGCCTTCGACGTAGATCTGCGAGCCCTTGCGCAGGTATTGCGCGGCGATCTCGGCCAGGCGGCCGTTGAAGACGAGGCGGTGCCACTCGGTGGCCTCGCGCATTTCGCCGCTTTGCTTGTCCTTCCACTTGTCGGTGGTCGCGATCGTCACGTTGCAGATCGAATCGCCGCTTGGAAAGGTACGGGTTTCCGGGTCGCGCCCGAGATTGCCGACGAGGATGACTTTGTTGACGGATGCCATGTGCACTGCCCCTGATGAATGGATGAAAGAGGAGGTTTTAACGAGAAAAACGCGAGGCGAGATTGTGCCCGATCGGCGGGGGCGTGATTTCCGGGGGTGGGCACAACTATTGCGCACCGTCAGAATGGCCCCCGCTGCATGAACCACCACGAGCCCGACTTCTTCGAGCACCTGCGCACAGAGTTGCGCGGCGGGCGGATGTGGCTGGACCGGGCCATCGTGTTGGCTTATGCGGTGGCGGCAGGGCTTTCGGTGGTCGCGCTCACGATGGCGGTCGACTGGATATTCACCGGCTTCCAGCGCGTCTTCGCATGGCAGCCGTGGCTGCCGCTGGTCACCATGCCGCTGATCACAGTGGGCGTCGTCTGGGCCACACGGCGATTCTTCCCGGCCGCTGGCGGCTCGGGCATCCCGCAGGTCAAGGCGGCGCTGAGTCCCGCCTTGCCGCCCGAGCGGCGGTCCATGTTCGTGTCGCTGCGGCTCGCGGTCGGCAAGATGGTGCTCACCACCGCAGGCTTCGCAGCGGGGCTCTCCATCGGGCGCGAAGGGCCTTCGGTGCAGATCGCGGCGGGCGTGATGCAGCATGCACGCCGCTGGCTGTCGCCCAACACCACCATCGACTCGCGCGCCCTGCTCATGGCCGGCGGCGCGGCGGGCATCGCGGCCGCATTCAATGCACCGCTGGCGGGCGTGCTGTTCGCCATCGAGGAACTGTCGGGCCGCATCGAGTCGCGCGCAAGTGGGCTGATCATCACGGCCATCGTGCTGGCCGGCCTCGTGGCGGTCTCGGCTTTCGGCAATACCAGCTATTTCGGCGTGCTCAAGGTGCCGCCTTTCGGCTGGGAGGCGCTGCTGCCCGGCCTGCTGGTGGCGCTGCTCTGCGGCGCGGCGGGCGGGCTGTTCGGGCGGCTGTTCATCGCCTCGCTCACCGGGGCGCCGGGGCGCTTCAACGCATGGCGCGCGCGCTACCCGTACCGCTTTGCCGCGGGTTGCGGGCTGGCGATCGCGGTGATCGGGCTGGCGACGGGCGGCGTGACCTTCGGCGCGGGCTCGGAGGCGGTGAAGGACATGCTCAAGGGCCACGACCGCCTGCCGGCCATCGACACGCTGCTCAAGTTCGTGGCCACCTGGCTCAGCGCCTGGAGCGGCGCGCCGGGCGGCATCTTCGCGCCCTCGCTGTCCATCGGCGCGGGCATCGGCGAGGTGGTGGCGCAGATCGCCAATGCGAACCTCGGGCCCGCGCTCATCGCCATCGGCATGGCCGCCTTCCTGGCCGCGGTGACGCAGGCGCCGCTGACCTCCTTCATCATCGTCATGGAGATGGTCGACGGTCACGCGATGGTGCTGAGCCTGATGGCGGGCGCGATGCTGGCGAGCCTGGTGTCGCGCATGATCAGCCGGCCGCTGTACGACACGCTGGCCGAGCACATGGTGGCGGCGGCGATCGGGTCGCCGTCGCCGGTCAGCGCCGAGCCGTCCGCCTCGCCAGAACATGGCCCCGACGCCACCCCGCCCCGGACCGATACCCTTTCCCCGCCGGAGCCCGAATCCGCCCCGCCCCGCTGAAAAGCCCCGGGGATTTATGATGTCCGGTTGCCCAGAACCGACCCCCAAGTGAATTCCCCCACCCCGGACAACGTCGATCACATCGATCGCGCCTACCTAGGCGCCCTGCTCGCGCAGCAGCGCATCAGCATCCGCGGCGCACGCACGCACAACCTGAAGAACATCGACCTCGACATCCCGCGCAACAAGCTGGTGGTGATCACCGGCCTGTCGGGCTCGGGCAAGTCGAGCCTGGCCTTCGACACGCTGTATGCCGAAGGCCAGCGGCGCTATGTGGAAAGCCTGTCGGCCTATGCGCGGCAGTTCCTGCAGTTGATGGACAAGCCCGATGTCGACGTGATCGAAGGGCTTTCGCCCGCGATCAGCATCGAGCAGAAGGCCACCAGCCACAACCCGCGCTCCACCGTGGGCACGGTGACCGAGATCCACGACTACCTGCGCCTGCTGTATGCCCGCGCCGGTACGCCCTTCTGCCCCGACCACGACCTGCCGCTGCAGGCGCAGACGGTGTCGCAGATGGTCGATGCGGTGCTTGCCATGCCCGACGAGCCGCGCCTGATGATCCTGGCGCCGGTGGCGCGCGAGAAGAAGGGCGAGTTCCTGGAACTCTTCGCCGAGATGCAGGCGCAAGGCTATGTGCGCTTCCGCGTCGACGGACAGACCTACGAATACAACGACCTGCCCAAGCTCAAGAAGACCGAGAAGCACGACATCGACGTGGTGATCGACCGGCTGCGCGCGCGCCCCGACGTGCAGCAGCGCCTGGCCGAGAGCTTCGAGACCGCCTTGCGCCTGGCCGATGGCCGCGCGATCGCCCTGCAACTCGGCGTGGAAGGCGCGCCCGACAAGGAGCACCTCTACAACGCCAAGTTCGCCTGCCCCATCTGCCACTACTCGCTGGCCGAACTGGAGCCGCGCCTGTTCTCGTTCAACTCGCCGGTGGGCGCCTGCCCGAGCTGCGACGGCCTGGGCAACCGCGAGGTGTTCGACTGGACGCGCGTGGTCGCCTTCCCGACGCTGTCGCTCGCGAGCGGGGCGGTCAAGGGCTGGGACCGGCGCAACGGCTATTACTTCAGCATGCTGGAGTGCGTGGCCAAGCATTACGGCGTGGACATCGACAAGGCCTTCGAGGACCTGCCGGAGAACGCGCGCAACGCGATCCTGCACGGCTCTGGCGAGGAAGAGATCAAGTTCAGCTATGTGATGGAGTCCGGGGCGAGTGCCGGCCGCAAGCTCGTGCGCAAGCATCCCTTCGAAGGGATCATCCCGAACATGGAGCGGCGCTATCGCGAGACGGATTCCATCGCCGTGCGGGAGGAACTGGCCCGCTACCGCAACAACCAGCCCTGCCCGGATTGCCACGGCACGCGACTGCGGCG
Organism: Variovorax sp. dw_954; assembly: GCF_018449755.1. Lineage (NCBI taxonomy): Bacteria > Pseudomonadati > Pseudomonadota > Betaproteobacteria > Burkholderiales > Comamonadaceae > Variovorax > Variovorax sp. dw_954. The sequence goes on from NZ_JAAVVD010000010.1 coordinate 206,043, forward strand.
CGAGGCGCGGCATGTGTTCCTCGTCGACGACTCCGGCAGCGAGTCGAAGCGCATGAGCATCTTCGCGATCAGCCATGTCACGCTGCGCGACAGCCTGGCCTACTTCCAGACGCTGAAGCTGCGCGGCGCCAAGGCCGAGATCGCCGACAAGGTGATCCGCGAGATCGGCCTGCGGCTCAAGTTCCTGAACGACGTGGGGCTCAACTACCTGAGCCTGGACCGTAGCGCAGAGACCTTGTCCGGCGGCGAGGCGCAGCGCATCCGCCTGGCCTCGCAGATCGGCTCGGGCCTGACCGGTGTGATGTACGTGCTCGACGAGCCCAGCATCGGCCTGCACCAGCGCGACAACGACCGCCTGATCGGCACGCTGAAGCACCTGCGCGACATCGGCAACAGCGTGCTCGTGGTCGAGCATGACGAGGACATGATCCATGCCGCCGACCATGTGATCGACATGGGCCCGGGCGCTGGCGTTCACGGCGGGCGCGTGATGGCGCAAGGCACCTTCGAGCAGGTGCGCGACAACCCCGAGTCGCTGACCGGCCAGTACCTGCTCGGCACCCGGAAGATCGAGGTTCCGAAGCGCCGCACGCCCTGGCTGCCGGTGCTGCGCAAGCCTGAAGAGGACAAGAAGCCGATCAAGCCGAAGTTCCCGCCCAGCCCCGCCGCGTTGAAGCGGCAGGCCCGCGAAGCGGCGCATCTCGCCTCGCAGACCGACCTGCAGGAGATCCGCGTCATCGGCGCGACCGGCAACAACCTGAAGGACGTCAGTGTCGCCTTCCCGGTCGGCTTGCTGACCTGCGTGACGGGCGTGTCTGGCTCGGGCAAGTCGACGCTGGTGAACGACACGCTCTACACCGCTGTCGCGCGCACGCTGTATCGCGCGCACGAGGAGCCTGCGGCGCACGAGTCGGTCGAAGGCATCGAGTACTTCGACAAGGTCATCAACGTCGACCAGTCGCCGATCGGCCGCACGCCGCGCAGCAACCCCGCCACCTACACCGGACTGTTCACGCCGATCCGCGAGCTGATGGCCGAGACCAACACCGCGCGCGAACGCGGCTACGGCCCGGGCCGCTTCAGCTTCAACGTGGCGGGTGGCCGCTGCGAGGCCTGCCAGGGCGACGGCGTGGTGAAGGTCGAGATGCATTTCCTGCCCGACGTCTACGTGCCCTGCGAGGTCTGCCACGGCCAGCGCTACAACCGCGAGACGCTGGAGGTGCAATACAAGGGCCGGAACATCGCCCAGATCCTCGAGATGACGGTCGAGACGGCCTACGAATTCCTGAAGGCCGTGCCAACGATCGAGCGCAAGCTGCACACGCTGCTGGACGTGGGCCTGAGCTACATCAAGCTCGGGCAGGCGGCGACCACGCTGTCGGGCGGCGAGGCGCAGCGCGTGAAGCTCGCGCTGGAACTCAGCAAGCGCGACACCGGCCGCACGCTTTACATCCTCGACGAGCCGACCACCGGCCTGCACTTCGCCGACATCGAGCTGTTGCTGAAGGTGCTGCACCAGTTGCGCGACGCGGGCAACACCATCGTCGTGATCGAGCACAACCTCGACGTCATCAAGACTGCTGACTGGCTCATCGACATGGGCCCCGAGGGCGGCGCCGGCGGCGGTACGGTGGTGGGCGAAGGAACGCCGGAGGACATCGCGGCGAACGAGGCGAGCCACACGGGCAAATACCTCAAACGGCTGCTGGCGTAGGCCGGCCGGCGACTATAGGATCGTGTCCCTCTCAACGACCTGTCGATGAATGGACCTCCTGGGCAGCCTGAAGGCGCTTTGCGCCGTCGCCGAGCATGGCAGCCTGACGCGCGGTTCGGTGGCGCTGGGGGTGACCCAGTCCATCCTGAGCCGGCAGATCGCCGCACTGGAAACCCACGTCGGCGCCAAGCTGCTGCACCGAACCGGGCGCGGCGTGGCACCCACCGAACTGGGCCTGCGCATCCTGCCGCAGGCCGCCCAGTTGCTGCGGGGCCTCGACGATCTGGTCGCGGAAATGGCCGGTGAGCGCAGCGGCCCCTCGGGAACGGTGGAACTCGCGATGGTGCCCTCCGTCCGGCCGCTGGCGGTGCAGGTGTTCAAGTCGCTGCAGGAGGCCTATCCCCGGATCAAGCTGCGCACGCGCGAGGCCTACAGCGGACAGGTCGAAGAGTGGATTGCCAACGGCAAGGTCGACATCGGCCTGTTCAATCGCTACAGTTCCGCGCCGGTCAAGAACGCCGAGGCGGTGCTGCGTGCGCCGCTGGTGGTGCTGGGATTGCGCGAGACGGCGAAGGAGGCCCCCACGGTGGCTTTCCGCAAGCTGGATGGCGTGCCGCTGGCCATGGCGACCAAGCCGAATGCCCTCGTGACCATGCTCGAAGCCACGGCGAAGCGCTGCAAGATCTCGCTGGACATTGCGTTCGAGAGCACATCGGACACGATCATCCGCGCGGCCGTGGGCAACGGCGCCCTCTTCACCATCGTGCCGCTGCATGTGGCGTTCCGGGACTATGGGCCCGAGCGCTATGCCTGGTCGCAGATCGTCGAGCCCGGCCTGGTGCAGCACACCTGGCTGGCCACCACCAGCGCGCATCCCATCGATGCCGCCGCGCGTGTCGTCCAGCGTCTGCTCGTGGAACTGGCGTCCAGCGCGGCACAGCATGGCGCGCAGGTGCCGTCGTCCAGGCGGTAGTTCCGGCTTGCACCATGGCGCCACGCTTCGCATGAAGCTTGAACCGGATGGTGCGCGGGCCGAGGACGGCAGGTATCCCCCTCCGCGAATGTCCCCCGCCTTCGGCTCCTCCTTTATTTCGCTGCGGGGGACACCCACCGCCCTCGACCCAGGACACGGCGCGTCGTGCCGGCAGCGGACCTGGCTCGCTTCAGTCTCCCGCCGGTGGCATTTCGCTGAGTTGAATGCGCGCCGACAACTCCGCCGCGGTCTCGTCGCCGACCAGTTGGCACAGCCCGACATATTCGACGGTGCGGCGCCCCGCGCGCAGCGGCGAGGTCTCGGCCGGCGTCCAGGTCACGCGCACTTCCGCGCCCACCGCGATGGGCGCCCGGAATCGCGCCTGCACGTCGACCAGCGCCATCGGCTGGCCGCTGAAATGCCGGCCCAGCACGGCGACGGCCGCGCCGGTGACAAGCACGCCGGGCACCGGCACGGCGCGCAGCCCCGCGCGCTGTGCGAGCGCCTGCGAGCTGTGCACCGGATGGCCGCCGCCGACCATCGCGAGGTAGGTCGCGATGTCGTCCTCGCCGAACAGGAAGGCGCCGCGGACATAGGTGACCGGCGCAAGTACAGCTTCCATCATGATCAGATCACTCCCTTTTCGCGCAGCTCCTGGAGGACGCTGTCGGACATCCCCATCTCTGCGCCATAGACATCGGCGTTGTGCTGCCCCGCCTCGGGCCCGCTGGCCCAGACCCGGCCCGGGGTCTTCGAGAAGCGCGGCACCACGCCCTGCATCCGGACCCAGCCCAGCTGGTCGTCCTTGACGGAGACGATCGCCTTGCGGGCCTCGAAGTGCGGGTCGTTGAAGATGTCCCGGATGTCGAAGATGGGGCTGAAGCTGACGTCATGTGCCAGCAGCACCGAACTCGCCTCGACCAGCGTCCGCTCGCCGAACCAGGCCTGCGCGATGGCCTCGATCGCCTCGCGGTGGCTCAGGCGGTCGGCATTCGACACGAAGCGCGGGTCGGCCAGCAGGTCCGGCCGCTGCCAGGCCGTGGCCAGCCGGCGGAACACGGCCGGCGCGCTGACGGCGAGCGCCACCCACTTGCCGTCACGGGTACGGTAGACGTCGCCGGGCGCCGAGTAGGCATTGAGGTTGCCGGTGCGCCCGCGGATCTTGCCGAGCTGGTCGTACTCGATGGCCATGAAGTCCATTACCCTGAACATCGCCTCGGTGGCCGACAGGTCGATCTCCTGGCCTTCCCCCGCCGGGTCCGCGTTGCGCTGCACCAGCGCGGCGCAGACCGAGAAGGCGGTGAACACGCCGGTCAGCACGTCGGCCACCGGCACGCCGGGAAAGGTGGGCGGCGAGCCGGGGTCACCGCAGAGGTTCACGAAGCCGGAAAGCGCCTCGAAGATGCGGGCGAACCCCGGTCGGTTGGCATACGGGCCGGTCTGTCCGAACCCCGTGACCCGCGTGACGATGAGCCGCGGGTTCAGCTTGCGCAGCCGGTCGGCGTCGAGCCCCCACGCGGCCAGCGTGCCCGGCCGGAAGTTCTCGACCAGCACGTCGTAGGACGGCAGCATGCGCTCCAGCACGGCGCGGCCGCGCGGGTCGCGCAGGTCCAGCGTCACGCCGCGCTTGTTGCGGTTGGTGACCTTGGACCACAGCGAGATCCCGTCCTTGTGGGGCGGCAACTGCCGGATGTGGTCGCCCTCGCCGGGCATCTCCACCTTGAGCACCTCGGCGCCCAGGTCGGCCAGCAGCGCGGCGCCGAGCGGGCCCGCGACGATGGTCGAAAGATCGAGCACACGGATGCCGGCCAGCGGGCCGGCCGGGGCATCGGATGGCGCGGAGTCGTCGTCGGATGGAAGGATCATCGCCGTGCCGGTGCCCGTTCAATCCGCCTTGAAGCCGGAGGCCCTGACGATCGCGCCCCAGCGCTGCCGCTCCTCCGGGAGCTGCTTGCTGAACTGTTCGCGCGTCATGTTCGGGTATTCCATGCCCAGCGCATCGATCGCCTTGCGCACCTCCGGGTCGGCGGATGCGGCCTGCATGGCCGCCTCCAGCCGCGCCAGCGTCTCCGGGCGTGTCCGCGCGGGCGCGAACAGCGCGAGCCAGCTGCTGCCGTGCACCGTCGGGAAGCCGGCCTCGGCGAAGGTGGGCACATCGGGTGTCTGCTCGGAGCGCCGGTCGCCGCTGGTCGCCAGCATCCGCACGCGTCCGGCCTTGTGCAGCTGGACGAACTCCGAAGCGGCGCTGAACGCCGCCGGCACCCGGCCGGCCATCAGGTCCAGGTTCATGGGCGCGCCGCCCTTGTACGGCACGTGCGACAGCTCGACGCCAGCCGCTTTGCCCAGCAACAGGCCGAAGAAATGCGGAAGGCTGCCGGCCGCCGGCGAAGCGAAAAAAGCAGCGTGCTGCGGATCGGCCTTCGCCGCCGCCAGGTAGTCGGCGACGGTCCTGGCCGCCGAGTCGGGCGGCACCGCCAGCGCGATCTCGAGCCGCGCCGCCTGGCCCACGGCCACGAAATCGGCCTTGGGGTCGTACGGGAGCTTGTTGTAGGTGAACTCGCTGAGCACGTTCACCACGATGTTGCCCAGCAGGAGCACCGATCCGTCGGCCGGCGCGCCCTTGACCGCGACCGCCGCCATCGTGCCGCCGGCACCGGGCTTGTTCTCGACGATCACCGGACGCTCCAGCGACTTGCTCATCGCCTGCGCATAGGCGCGAGCCAGGCCATCCGCGCCGCCACCGGCCGGGTATCCCACGACGATGCGTGTCGCGGCAGGCTCGTCGGCAGCGAGGGCTTGGAGCGGGAGCGCGAACACGGCAGTCACGACAAGTAGAAGCAGTGGATTGAACTTCAACCCTGTAATGCGTCCTGGTAGTGAGCCAGGCGCATGGCGCGATGGAGGAACATGCCGATCGGCCCGATTGTCCGCTCGTCGACGAAAAGCGGTGCATGGCCCGTACCGGGAATCTCGAGCCAGCGCGCGTCGGCATGCTCCTCCTGCATGCGCATGCAGACCTCCCTGCTCAGGAGCCTGGAATGCTCGCCGCGAAGTATCAGGACCGGGCAGTTCACGACATTCCACACCGGCCACAGGTAGACCCGGCTGGTCACCGGCTCCAGCGGAACCGCGCGCACATCGAAGCGGCTGCGCAGCCCGCCCTGCTTGTCGGCGATCACGCTGGACTTCGCCAGCGCCTCCCAGCGGGCGACGTCCAGCTGGCCGAAGCCCCCGAGCGTGGCACGGAAGTAGACCGCGGCTTCCCTGAGGTCCCGGAACTCCACCGGCGTGGCTGCCTGGTCGCGCAGCCGCTGCAGCTCCGCGCCGTCCAGCTCGGCGCCGACGTCGTTGAGCACCAGCGAACGAACCAGTTGCGGGTGGCGCGCCGCCATCTGCAAGCCGAGCAGGCCGCCCATCGACGTGCCGACCCAATGCACCGTGCGCACCGCCAGGTGCCTGACGAGCTCTTCCAGCACTGTCAGGTAGGTGCGGCTGTTGTAGAGGCTGGCGTCGGCCAGCCAGTCGCTCTGCCCGCGGCCGGGCAAGTCGACGCACACGACGCAGTACTGGCCAGCCAGTGCCTGCGCCAGTTCATCGAAATCGCTGGAGTTGCGGCTCAGGCCATGCACGCAGAGCACCAGCGGGTGCGACGACTCGCCCCACAGCTTGTACGCAATGCGCGAGGAAACGGTGCTTTCACCGAGGGAAACGCGGAGGTGGCGCGTGACAGCATTCATGCCTGCAAGTCTAGGCAGTCGCCTCGGAGACACAATCGCGCAACACTCATTTCAGATTTGCAAATGGCGCATGACTACGAAAGTGGTCAGTTGCCACCGCGCGATCGCGCGAGCCGCGAGTTCCTTCAGCGCTGGCCGATGCGCGCGCCGTCCCCGAACAGGCCCTTCAGTTCCCGCGGCTGCGAGCGCCAGTACTGCTTCGGCGCATCCACCTGCGCGCCAAGCTCGGCGGCGGCGCGCCAGGGCCAGTGCGGCTCGAACAGGATCGCGCGGGCGATCGCCACGAAGTCGGCCTGTCCGTTGCCGACGATTGCCTCGGCCTGTTGCGGATGGGTGATGAGGCCCACCGCGATCGTCGGCAGCCCGGACTCGGCCCGGATGCGTTCGGCGAAGGGCACCTGGTAACCGTCGACCAGCGGGATCTTCTGCTTCTGCGAGACGCCGCCCGACGACACATGGATGAAGCTGCCGCCACGCGCGGCCAGGGCCTTCGCGAACTGCACGCTCTGGTCGACCGTCCAGCTCTCGCCTTCGTCGACCCAGTCGCTGGCCGAGAGGCGCATGCCCACGGCGATGTGCGCCGCCACCGCCCCGCGCACCGCATCGAACACCTCCAGCGGAAAGCGCATGCGATTGGCCAGCGAACCGCCGTATTCGTCCGTGCGCTGGTTGGCGATGGGCGAGAGGAACTGGTGCAGCAGGTAGCCATGCGCCGCGTGCAGCTCGATCGAGTCGAGCCCGAGCGCCTCTGCGCGTTGCGCAGCACGCGCGAAGGCGGCCTTGACGCGCGCCAGCCCTGCAGCGTCGAGCGCGATGGGCGGCGGCTCCCCGGGCGCATGCGGCAGCGCGGAGGGTGCTTCGGTCTGCCACGCGCCTTCGTCCGGCTTCAGGCTCTGCCCGCCGTTCCACGGCACGTGGCTCGACGCCTTGCGGCCCGCATGGGCGAGCTGGATGCCGACCGGCATCTTCGAATAAGCCCGGACCGCATCCAGCACTCGCTTCAGCGCCGCCTCGTTGTCGTCCGAATACAGGCCGAGGCAGCCGGGCGTGATGCGGCCCTGGCGCTCCACCGCGGTCGCCTCGATGATCAGCAGCCCCGCCCCCGACAGCGACAACTGCCCCAGGTGCATGAGATGCCAGTCGGTGGCATTGCCGTCCTGCGCCGAGTACTGGCACATCGGCGCGATGACGATGCGGTTGCGCAGTTCGATCGGGCCGAGCGTGCCGGCGGAGAAGAGTGAACTCATGGGATTCCTGTCGCGAAGGGGCGGGTGATGGCAACGCCGGACAAATCCCTCGTGCGACGCGCGCGGCGAACCGGGATATTGGCCAGCGTTGACTTATATCGGGGCCGCTGCGCGCGTGCTCGGCGCGGGGCATTCCGCGGGCACCCGGCCCGAGCCGGTCAACCCTCGCGCGCCATCGCCCGCACCGCGTCGCGCAAGGCGAGGATGCCGGGCTCGATCTTCTCCAAGTCGATCGACGACAGGCGCAGTCGGAAGTAGGGACAAGGCCGCGGCGGTTGCGCGAAGAACACGTCGCCCGGCTCGATCAGCACGCCATGCTCTCGCGCGCGCAGAGACAGTGCGGCGCCATCGAGCCCCTCGGGCATCTTGACCCACACCGAGGCGCCGCCGTTCGGCACCGTGGCCTCGAACTCCGGAATGTGCCGCGCCAGCGCAGCCATCGCCGCGTCCATGCGCTGCCGCAGCACCTGGTTCACGCGGCGCGCATGCGAGTCGTGGTGCCCGAGCGAGAGGAACAGCGCATAGGCATGCTGCAGGAAGGCGCTCGGATGCCGCACCATCGCATGCCGAAGCAGGCGCAGCTCGCCGATCAGTTCCTTCGAGGCCACGATGTAGCCGAGCCGCATCGCCGGCGCGAGGCTCTTGGACAGCGAGCCGATGTAGATCACGCGCCCGGTCCGGTCCAGGCTCTTGAGGGCGGGCGTGGGCTCGCCGGCATAGAGGTTCTCGGCTTCGTAGTCGTCCTCGATGACGACGAAGTCCTGCAAGGCAGCCTTGCGCAGCAGCCATTGGCGACGCTCCAGGCTCAGCGTGCGCGTGGTCGGGCTCTGGTGCGAAGGGGTGACGAAGACATAGTCGAGCGCGGGCAGCGCATCGACCACCAGGCCCTCGTCGTCGACCGGAATGCCCACCAGCTGCGAGGTCCGCAGCGAGAACGCGTTGCGCGCATGCGGATAGCCCGGCTCCTCGAAGCCGACGCGCGTGCCGCGATCGAACAAGGCCTCTGCCACCAGGTAGAGCGCGTGCTGCGCGCCCACCGTCACGAGGATTTCCTCGGGCCGCGCGAACACGCCGCGCTTGGGCAGCAGCCGGATGCGGATCTGCTCGATCAGGTCGGGCATGTCGTCGGTCTCGAAGTCCGGCGTCCAGTTCGGCAGTTGCGAGCGGGCCAGGCTGCGCACGCAGCATTCGCGGAAGTCCTCGGTCGGAAAGAGCTGCGCGTCGTGCGTGCCGTACACGAAGGGATAGGCGAACTTGCGCCATTGCGCGGGCTTGGAGAGCGTCGGTTGCTCGCGCAAGGAGCGCAGTACCCGCTCGGTCCATTGCGGTGGCGCACCGGCGCTCGCGCCGTCGGCCCTGAAGGGATCGATGACGATGCGGGCCTCGCCGATCGATGACGGCAGCGCACCCGCGTGGACGAACACGCCGGAGCGCGGGCGCGACTCCAGGTAGCCCTCGTCCACCAGTTGCTGATAGACGGCGGTGACGGTGTTGCGGCTCAGGCCCAGCGCCTGCGCGAGGTCGCGCGACGATGGCAGCGCCGCGCCGGCGGCGAGCCGGCCATCGAGGATCACCTGCACCACCTTCAGGCGCAGGCGCGATTGCAAGGGCAGCCCGGTGTGGTCGTCCAGCGCAAAGAGCTGCGCCCACAGCGGCGTCGTCGATGGAAGCTTCGTGGTCACGGCGGGGGTCATCTACGCTCTTCAAAAGTGCATCGGGCCATGCATCTGGCTTTCACGATAAGGCTTGTCTGGCTCTATGAGTCGGGACAAGCGAAGCTTAACCTTTGCTCAAGATTTGATCACCCGCAGGAGCCGTCTTGAACGCCGTTGCCACCCCCGTCACCGCAGCCACCCTCGAAGCTTTTTCCGACGCATGGAACCGCCACGACCTGCCGGCGCTGATGTCCTTCATGCATCCTGATTGCGTGTTCGAGACTGCCGCCGGCCCCGATGCCTGGGGTGCGCGGCACACCGGCCACGAAGCGGTGGCCAAGGCCTTCGCCGCCGCGTGGACGAACTTCCCGGACGCGCAGTGGCGGAATGGAAAACATCTGGTGCTGGGCGACCGCGGCATGTCGGAATGGACCTTCACGGGCACCGCATTGGACGGCCAGCGCAGCGAGTCCGACGGCGTGGACCTGTTCACCTTCAAGGACGGCAAGATCCTCGTGAAGAACGTGTTCCGCAAGGCGCGCCCATTGCTGCCTGCGGCTTGAAGCGAGGCCGGATCATGTGTGCAACGACCAGCCGTGGAGACGGCCGGGAACGGGATCACGCCGACGGCGTACTCTGCTCCGCGAATGTCCCCCGCCGTCAGCCTGCGGCTGCCGGCTCCCGCAGCTCCTCCTTTGTTTCGCTGCGCAGAGCACACCATCGACGTGATCCAGACGCGCTGTCGTTGATCGGCCGGCACGACACGGCGTGCCCTGGGCCAAGGGCATCGGGTGTTCCCCGCAGCGAAATGACCCTGGAACCACGGTCGCGTGCATCCGAGCGTGCCGTGATCGGCGTGCCAGGCAAGGCGCGACGACGCGGTGGGCTCCTGCCCACAAGGAGGAGCAACGCCGCATGGCGCGTCGAGCGCGGTGCGATCGGGTGCATGGGGCCGTGGGCTCCAGGGTCCCAGGAGGAGGCCGAAGGCCGGGGGACATTCGCGGAGGGGAATACCCGGTGTCCTCGGCCCGCGCCCGTCCCGCTTCGGGTTTCATGCGCATTGGAAAACTGACATGAGCATCGCCACCCCGCGCGAACTCTTCGCGCCCTACGACCCGGCCTACGACCCGCTGGTCTCCGACGGGCCCGGCCGCAACCGCGACTACGCACCCACCTACTGGGCCGCCACTGCCGGCCCCGCTCCCGACGACGACGGGCCGGTGCACGGCGACTTCGACGCCGACGTGGTCATCATCGGCTCGGGCTTCACCGGCCTCGCCACCGCGCTCTTCCTCGCGAAGGAACACGGCATCAAGGCCGTGGTGCTCGAAGCCAATCGTGTCGCCTGGGGCTGCACCAGCCGCAATGGCGGCCAGGGCCAGAACGCAAGCGGCCGCCTCTACCGCTCGCAGTGGATCGAGCGCTGGGGCCTGGCCACCGCGCGGCGGCTCGACGCCGAGATCCGTTTCGGCTTCGACACCTTCAAGGAACTGGTCGCCGATGCGGATTGCGACCCGCAGCCCGGCGGCCATCTGTACATCGCACACCGCGAGAAGAAGATGGCCTTCCTGCGCAACGAGGCGCGCGTGATGGCCGACCAGTTCGGCTATGCCACGCGCATGCTCAGCACCGAGGAAGTGCGCAGCGAATACTGCAACGACCAGGACGCGGCCGGCGCCATGCATGAGGCCGAGGGCATCTGCGTGCATCCGCTCAAGCTGGCCTACGGCTACCTGCGACGCGCTCGCGACGGCGGCGCACGCGTGCACACATCGAGCCCGGTGATCGGCTGGGAAACGAAGAACGGCGTGCACCACCTGAAGACGCCCGGCGGCATCGTGCGCGCGAAGACGGTGGGCATCGCCACCGGCGCCTACACCGCGCCCGGCCTGCACCCGACGCTGACCAATCGCTACTTTCCGGTGCTGTCGAATTCCATCGTTACGCGACCGCTGACCGATGCGGAACTCAAGGCCACCAACTTCCTCACGCACGAAGCCATCACCGACACCCGCACGCTGCGCTTCTACTACCGACTGCTGCCCGACAAGCGCGTGCAGATCGGCAGCCGCAGCGCCATCACCGGCGCCGACGCGAGCCGCGACGCGCACTACAAGCTGCTGGTCGACGGGCTGGCGCGCAAGTTCCCGCCATTGAAGGGTATCCAGATCGACTACTCGTGGTGGGGTTGGGTCGACGTGGCGCACGACATGATGCCGCGCGTGGTGCAGCCCGATCCGAAGCAGAGCGTGTTCTACGCGCTGGGCTATGGCGGCAACGGCGTGTCGTTCTCCGCGCATGCGGGCCGGCGCATGGCGCAGCGCATCGCAGGCGAGGGCGATGCGGCCTTCGACCTGCCGATCTATGACAGCCCACTGCAATTCCCCGCACAAGGAGAATGGGCTGCACGCTTCCGTCGCTTCGGACAAAGCATGCTGTACCGCTGGTACTACCTGCGCGACGAAGTGCTCTGAGGCTCAGTTAAACCCTTGGACCTATCGATGGGGTCCATCTGGCTCCACGCTGCGCGCAGGGGTGGACCGTATCTTGCGAACCTCGTGCAACACCACGTCCCGGATCCGAACTCAAGGAGGTCTCATTGAACTCAAGTCTCATCACCCGCCGCACGCTCTGCCTCGCAGGCTCCAGCGCTCTGATGCTCGGCCAGTTGCCGCTGGCCATGGCGCAGGAAGCGAAGAAAGGTGGCACGCTCGTGGTCGGCCTGGTCCAGGCACCGCGCCACCTCAACGGCGCCGTTCAATCCGGCTTCGCGACCGCCGAGCCCTCGACGCAACTCTTCGCGAGCCCGCTGCGCTTCGACGACAAATGGGCTCCGCAGCCCTACCTCGCCGAGACCTGGAAGCTCGCCGACGACGGCATGTCGCTCACGCTCAACCTGCGCAAGAACGCGGTGTTCCATGACGGCAAGCCGATCACATCGGCCGACGTGGCTTTCTCGATCATGGCGATCAAGGCCAACCATCCGTTCGCCACGATGATGGGCCCGGTCGACAAGGTGGACACGCCCGACGCGTACACCGCCATCGTGCGCATGAGCGTGCCGCATCCGGCCATCGTGCTGGCGATGAGCCCGGCGCTGTGCCCGATCATGCCCAAGCACATCTACGGCGACGGCCAGGACCTGAAGACCCATCCGCGCAACAGCACCGACGTGGTTGGCTCCGGTCCCTTCAAGTTCGTCGAGTTCAAGGCCGGCCAGCGCGTGGTGCTGGAGCGCTTCGACAAATACTTCATGCCGAACAAGCCCTACCTCGACAAGGTGATCTTCAGCATCCAGCCCGACATGGCGAGCCAGATCCTCTCCTTCGAGCGCGGCGACATGCAGATGATCCAGGTCTCCGCGCCAACCGACATCGCGCGCGTCACGAAGGACCCGAACGCGGTGGTCACGGCCAAGGGCTTCGAGGGCATCGGCGCCATCAACTGGCTAGCCTTCAACACGACGAAGAAGCCGCTGAACGACGTGAAGGTGCGCAAGGCCATCGCCACGGCCATCGACAAGAACTTCATCACCAAGGCGCTGATGGGCGGCTTCGCGCAAGTGGCCAACGGCCCCATCGCCGCGAGCAGCCCGCTGGCCTCGCCGGACGTGACGCTCTATCCCTTCGACCTGAAGAAGGCCGCCGCGATGCTCGACGAGGCAGGCTACAAGGTCAACGATGGCGGCGAGCGTTTCAAGCTCACCATCGACTACCTGCCGGGCGTGGACGACCAGCAGAAGAACGTGGCGGAATACATCCGCACCACATTGAAAAAGGTCGGCATCACGGTGGAAGTCCGCGCCTCGGCCGACTTCCCCGCGTGGGCCAAGCGCATGGCCACGCACGATTTCGACATGTCGATGGACCAGGTCTACAACTGGGGCGACCCGATCATCGGCGTGCACCGCACCTACCTGTCGAGCAACATCAAGCCCATCGTCTGGACCAATACGCAGTCGTACAGCAACCCGAAGGTCGACGAGCTGCTCAACAGCGCCGGCCAGATCCTCGACCCCGTGAAGCGCAAGGCCTACTACGCGACCTTCGAGAAGATCGTGACCGACGACGCACCCATTGTCTTCATCAACACCCCGCCCGCGCGCACTGTCACGAGCAAGAAAGTCGGCAACGTGCCTGCGACGATCTGGGGGCCCATGTCGCCCTATGACGAGGTGTACTTGAAGTGAACCTCGCCCGCGCGGTGCTGTCGCGCCTGTTGCAGGGCCTCGCCCTGGTGCTGGCGGTGGTGGTGCTCAACTTCGTGCTGGTGCATGCCGCGCCGGGCGACCCGGTGGAGACCATCGCGGGCGCGAGCGGCGGCATGAGCGAGGAGATGATGGCCGACCTGCGCAAGCAGTACGGGCTCGACAAGCCGCTCTACGTGCAGCTCGGCGTGTATGTCGGTCGCGTGGCTACCGGCGACCTCGGCTACTCGTACTTCTTCAACCTGCCGGTGATCCAGATGATCGGCGAGCGCGTGCCGGCCACCCTGCTGCTGGTGCTGAGCGCCGTGCTGTCGGCCTTCGTCATCGGGACGGCGCTGGGCGTGCTGTCGTCGCGCAAGCCGAACGGCGTGCTGTCGCAGTTCATCACGGTGCTGAGCATGGTCGGCTTCGCGGCGCCGGTGTTCTGGATGGGGATCATGCTGGTGATCCTGTTCGCGTCGGTGCTGCCGATCCTTCCGGTGTCGGGCATGCGCTCGCTGGATTCGAGCGGCGGCGGGATTGGCGATGTGATCGACGTGGCGCACCACCTGATCCTGCCGACGCTCACGCTGAGCCTGGTCTACCTCGCGCAATACAGCCGGCTTGCGCGTTCGTCGATGCTCGATGTACTGGGCTCGGACTTCATTCGCACGGCACGCGCCAAGGGTTTGGCTGATCGCGTGGTGCTCTACAAGCATGCGCTGCGCAATGCTCTGCTGCCGGTGGTGACGGTGCTGGGCTTGCAGTTCGGCAACGTGATGGCAGGCGCGATCCTGGTCGAGACAGTGTTCAACTGGCCGGGACTCGGGCGGCTTGCCTTCGAAGCGGTGCTGCGGCGCGACTATCCGACCATCCTCGGCGTGCTGCTGTTCTCCTCGGTTGTTGTCATCGTGATGAACCTGTTGACTGACCTTGCGTATCGGTTCATCGATCCGCGGATCAAGGCGTCATGAGCGCCGCGCCGGGCCGCCCCAAGCCGCTGCCGAAGGCGGAGCATCCCGCCACGGAGGCGCTGCGCATGTTCATGCGCAACCCCTCCGCCATCGCCGGCATGGTGATGCTGTTCCTCGTGCTCGCGGTATCGATCGCGGGACCGTGGGTGTACCCGGCCGACCCCTTCGAGATCCGCACCGCGCCGCTCACGCCGCCGTTCTCCGAAGACGCGTTGCTGGGCAGCGACTACCTCGGCCGCGACGTAATGACCACCCTCATCTACGGCGGCCGCGCGACCTTGCTGGTGGGCGCCGTCGCGGCCCTGCTGTCGGTGGCGATCGGCATCACGCTCGGCGCGATGGCCGGCTACTACCGCGGTCGCATCGACGCAGCGCTGATGCGCGTGACCGAGTTCTTCCAGGTGCTGCCGGCATTGCTGTTCGCGATGGTGGTCGTCACGCTGTTCTCGCCGTCGCTCGTGACCGTGACGCTGGCCATCGGCATCGTGAGCTGGACCGGCACCGCGCGCCTCACGCGCGCCGAGTTCATGAAGTACCGCGACCTGGAGTTCGTACGT
Organism: Variovorax sp. dw_954; assembly: GCF_018449755.1. Classification (NCBI taxonomy): domain Bacteria; kingdom Pseudomonadati; phylum Pseudomonadota; class Betaproteobacteria; order Burkholderiales; family Comamonadaceae; genus Variovorax; species Variovorax sp. dw_954. Next base: position 221,086 of record NZ_JAAVVD010000010.1, read on the forward strand.
GCCGAGCATGCGATCGGCGCGCGCAACGCCCGCATCATCTGGAAGGTGATCCTGCCGAACGCGCTGCCGCCGCTGATCGTGTCGGCCACGCTGGCGGTGGGTGCGGCGATCCTGTTCGAGGCCGGCCTCTCGTTCCTTGGCCTCGGCGACCCGAACCAGATGAGCTGGGGCCTGATGATCGGATCGAGCCGGCAATACGTGCTGTCGTGCTGGTGGGCGGTGGCGTTTCCGGGTGCGGCCATCTTCATCACGGTGCTCGCGGTGAGCCTGATCGGCGACGGTCTCAACGATGCACTCAATCCCAAACTTCGCGAACGTTGAAATGAAACCGCCTCGACGCTTGCGACTTGCGCTGGCCGCCGAACTTGTGGCCAGGGGGCGGGATCACGCCGACGGCGTACTCTGCTCCGCGAATGTCCCCCGGCCTTCGGCTTCCTCCTTTATTTCGCTGCGCAGAGCACACCATCGACGTGATCCAGATACGCAGTCGTTGATCGGGTCGCCACTGATGCCAGTCGCAGTCGACCGGCCGTGGCGAATTTCGGTCAACTGGGCCGCGGCGTGTCCTGGGCCAAGGGCGTCGGGTGTCTCCCGCAGCGAAATAAAGGAGGAGCCGAAGGCGGGGGACATTCGCGGAGGGAGATACCCGATGTCCTTGGCCCGCGCGCAAGCTCGGGCTCATGCAACGCAGGCTGGCCCAAAGCGCAATGGACAACTGACATGACGCAACCCCTGCTCCAAGTCAAAGACCTCCGCGTCGAGTTCAAGACCCGCCGCGGCAAGGCCCTGGTGCTCAATGGCGTCGACTTCGAGATCCACGGCGGCGAGACGCTGTGCGTGGTCGGCGAGTCCGGCTGTGGCAAGAGCATGACCGCGCTGGCGCTGCTGCGGCTGATCCCGTCGCCACCCGGCCGCATCAGCAGCGGAAGCATCCTGTTCGGCGGCGAGGATCTGGTCACCGTGAGCCTGGAGCGCATGCGCGAAGTGCGCGGCAACCGCATCTCGATGATCTTCCAGGAGCCGATGACCTCGCTCAACCCCGTGCTCACCGTGGGCGACCAGATCGGCGAATCGCTGCGCCTGCATGCGGGCCTCGATGCCGCCGGCGCGCGCGCACGGTCCGTCGAGATGCTGCGGCAAGTCGGCATTCCCGCACCTGAGCGCCGCGTCGACGAGTACCCGCACCAACTCTCCGGTGGCATGCGCCAGCGCGTGATGATCGCGATGGCGCTGGCCTGCCGGCCCGACATCCTCATCGCCGATGAACCCACCACCGCCCTCGACGTGACCGTGCAGGCGCAGATCTTCGACCTGCTGCGCGACCTGCAACGCGAGAAGGGCACGGCGATCCTGCTCATCACGCACGACATGGGCGCCGTCGCCGAGATGGCCGACCGCGTGATGGTGATGTATGCCGGCCGCGTCATCGAGCAAGGCACCACGGCCGAGGTGCTGGACACGCCCGGCCATCCGTACACGCACGGCCTGATCGCCTGCCTGCCCGAACTCGGCAGCAGCGCCCATGCCGTTACCGACAACGACCGCATCGAACTCGCCGAGATCGAGGGCGTCGTGCCGTCGATCTGGGAGCTGGGCAGCGGCTGCGCCTTCCGCGAGCGCTGCCCCTATGCCATGCCGCGCTGCGCACAGGAAGTGCCGCCGATGTTCGCGCTGGATGGCGCCACGCATGCCGCGGCCTGCTGGATGCATGCGCAACAGGAAGCGGTGGCCGCATGACACAGGACATCCTGCTTTCCGTCGACGACCTGCAGGTGCACTTCCCGCGCGCCAAGTCCAGCATGTTCGCCAGGCCTGAAGTGGTGAAGGCGGTGGACGGCGTGTCGTTCACCGTGAAGCGCGGCACCACGCTGGCCATCGTCGGCGAATCGGGCTCGGGCAAGACCACGACAGCGCTCGCGGTGATGCGGCTGTCGCCGGTCACGGCCGGACGCATCCAGCTGGGCGACACCGACCTCGGCGCACTCAAGGGCGAAGCACTGCGCCGCGCGCGCAGCCGCCTGCAGATCATCTTCCAGGACCCCTTCTCCTCGCTCAACCCACGCGAGCGCGCCGGCGCCGCGGTGCGTGCGCCGCTCGACCTCATGAACGTCGGCACGCCGGCCGAGCGCACGGCGCGCGTGGCCGAACTGTTCACCGCCGTCGGCCTGCGGCCCGAGCAGCAGCACCTGTTCCCGCACCAGTTCTCCGGCGGCCAGCGCCAGCGCATCAACATTGCGCGGGCGCTGGCCACCAACCCCGAGCTGGTCGTGTGTGACGAGCCGGTGTCGGCGCTCGACATCGCGATCCGCGCGCAGATCCTCAACCTGCTGGCCCGCCTGCAGCGCGAGCGGGGCCTGACCTACCTCTTCATCTCGCACGACATGGCCGTGGTCGAGCACATCTGCGACGACATCGCCGTGATGTACCTCGGCCAGATCGTCGAGCGCGGCCCGCGCAAGGCCTTCTTCGCGAACCCGCTGCATCCGTACAGCGTGGCCCTGATGTCCGCGGTGCCCACGGTGAGCGGCGGGCGGGCGCGGGCGGCGCAGCGCATCAAGCTGACCGGCGATCCGCCCAGCCCGATCAATCCGCCCCCTGGCTGCCGCTTTGCCGGCCGCTGCCCGGTGGCGGAGCCGGCCTGCGCCGAAGCCCTGCCGCCGCTCACGGAGGTCCAGCCGGGCCACTGGGTGCGATGCCGCCGCGTGGAAATCGTCGACGGCAGGCCCGTTGCGCCCCTTTCGCTCCCTTCGCCAGAATCGCCGTCGTCATTGCAGGCCATGGCCGCGTGACCCTCATTCCCTCACTGCTCGATACATGACCGACATCACCGTCTTCCAGGCCCGCAAGATCCTCACGATGAACCCGATGCAGCCCGAGGCCACGCACGTCGCCGTGCGCGACGGCAAGGTGCTCGCGGTGGGCGACTTGGCGCGCATGCAGTCCTGGGGCGAGTTCACGCTCGACACGCGCTTTGCCGACCAGGTGCTGATGCCGGGCCTCGTCGAAGGCCACTGCCACCTGATGGCCGGCGGACTCTGGCAGTTCCCCTTCGTCGGCTTCCATGCCCGCACCGCGCCCGACGGCAAGGTCTGGACCGGCTGCACCGATTTCGAGGCGGTGATCGAGCGCCTGCGCGCCATCGAGGCCACGATGACCGACCCGGCCAAGCCGCTGCTGGCCTGGGGCTTCGACCCCATCTTCTTCGGCAAGGAGCGCATGACCACGCGCCACCTCGACCAGGTCTCGACCAGCCGCCCGGTGGTGATCCTGCATGCGAGCCAGCACCTGATGAACGTGAACACGCCGGCGCTGGTGCAGTCCGGCATCACGCGCGACACGGAGGTCGAAGGCATCGCGCGCTACGACGATGGCGAGCCGAGCGGCGAGTTGCAGGAGTTCGCGGCGATGTTCCCTGTGACGCGACTCACCGGCAACATCTTCCGCGTGGCCGGGGCGGACCCGGCCAGCCTGCGCCTGTTCGGCCAGATGGCGCAGCTTGCCGGCGTGACGACGGCGACCGACCTGGTCAACGACCTCTCCGACTACAACGCCGCCGGCTTGTCGACGGTCACATCGGAGCCCGACTTCCCCGTGCGCATCGTGCCGGCCTTCCTCAGCATGATGGAAGCGCTGGGCATCGACGCGAGCGCCGCGCGCATCCGCGACCGCCAGGCCAATGGCAGCAACGACAAGCTGCACTACGGCCTGGTGAAGATCGTGATCGACGGCTCGATCCAGGGCTTCACCGCGCGCGTACGCTGGCCCGGCTACTTCAACGGCGCGCCCAATGGCATCTGGATCCATCCGCCGGCGCAGCTCAAGGCCATGATCGCGCAGTTCCATGCGGCCGGCTTCCAGCTGCACCTGCACACCAACGGCGACGAGGCCACCGAACTCGCGCTCGACGCGATCGAGGCCGCGCTCGAAGCCCATCCGCGCAGCGACCATCGCCACACGCTGCAGCACTGCCAGATGGCCGACGCCGCGCAGTTCGCGCGCATGGCGCGGCTGGGCATGTGCGTGAACCTGTTCGCCAACCACATCTACTACTGGGGCGACGCGCACCGCGAACTCACGATGGGCCCCGACCGCGCGATGCGCATGGACGCCTGCGCCACCGCGCTCGCGCATGGCGTTCCAATGGCCATCCACTCCGACGCGCCGATCACACCGCTGGGCCCGCTGTTCACCGCGTGGTGCGCGGTCAATCGACTCACATCCACCGGCAGGAAGCTCGGCGATGCGGAATGCATCCCGGTGCCCGATGCGCTCTACGCCATCACCATGGGCGCGGCCTTCACGCTGTCGATGGACCACCTGGTCGGCTCCATCGAGATCGGCAAGTACGCCGACTTCTGCGTGCTCGCCGAAGACCCACTCGCGATGGCGCCGGAGAAACTCAAGGACGTGCCGGTGCTGGGCACCGTGATCGGCGGTCGCGTGATCGCGTTGCCGCGGGCGGCGTGAGTGAGAGGCGCTGGCGGTTCTCTTCGCCCTTCGCGGGCAGCAAGGATGCGCAGTTCAACGCATGAGGCGGACATGAAACAGCGCCGACGTTCGCTGCTGGAGGGGGCCGGGAACGAGTGGCGTTGGGAGCGAGATCACGCCGACGGCGTACTCTGCTCCGCGAATGTCCCCCGCCCTTCGGCCTCCTCCTCTATTTCGCTGCGCAGAGCACACCATCGACGTGATCCGGACGCGCAATGGTTGATCCGCCCGCACAACGCGGCGTGCCCTGTGCCGAGGGCGATGGAACACTGAAATGACCGACACCTTCCACGCCGGCCGCATCCCATTGACCGTGATCGGCGGCTTCCTCGGCAGCGGCAAGACCACCCTTCTCAACCACATGCTGCAAGGCAACGACGGCCGGCGGCTGGCGGTGCTGGTCAACGACTTCGGCGCCATCAACATCGACGCCTCGCTGGTCAGTGCGCGCGGCGCCGACATGATCAGCCTCGCCAACGGCTGCGTCTGCTGCCAGATCGGCGGCGACCTCACCGATGCGCTGATCCGCGTCATCGACAGCACGCCCCGGCCCGACGCGATCGTGATCGAAGCCAGCGGCGTGTCGGACCCCTGGCGCATCGCGCAGGTGAGCCTCGCGGACCCGGCGCTCGCACTCGACGGCGTGGTGGTGCTGGTCGACGTCACGAGCGTGCTGGCGCAAGCCGCCGACCCCCTGCTCGCCGACACGGTGGACCGACAGCTCCGCGCCGCCGACCTGCTCGTGCTCAATCAGTGCGACCGCGCGGACGCGGGGACCCTGGCTGCCGTGCGCGCGAGGTTCGATGCGCAGTTGCCCGATACGCCTCGCGTCGAAACCCGGTTCGGCGAGGTACCCGTGGCGCTGCTCGGCGGGGCGCTACCGCTTGCGACGCGCGACACATCGCACGGCCCGCATTGCGCCGTCGGCTGTTCGCATACCGCTCATGACCACGATCACGCACCCGATCACGGCGCCGAGTTCGACACGTGGTCGCTGACCGCTCCCGGTGTGTTCCGCGCCGATGCGCTACGAGCCCTGCTGCGCGCCATGCCTCCCGGCGTGATCCGGCTCAAGGGCGTGGTTCACACCGATGCCCAAGGCCTGGCCGTATTGCAATTCGCCGGCCGCCACGGCTCACTGCGCGCATGGCCGGCCGGAACGCCCCAGCCCGCTACCACCGACAACACCCTCGTCGCGATCGGCCTGCGCGGCCGCTTGCACGCTGCCGCGCTGGAGCAATCGCTCCGCGGTAGCCTCACCGCGCGCTAGGGCCTACTGGCAGGAATCCTCCGGCGGTGGCGACGCCGGACAGATCAGATGGTATTTGGCATCGTGCAGGTATTGCCGCCATTCGCCACAAGTCAGGTTGCGACCGGCAATGCGACACGCGTCCTCCAGCATGTTCTGCTGGTCCCAGTTCTGGATCGAGACCGACGCGTCGTACTGCAGAATCGCCACGCGCCGACCGGCCGGGCTGATGTCCACGCTTTTCACCCGCCCGCCCAGGTCGCTCAATCGGGCGAGTTGCCATCGTTTTCGCAGATCCCAGACTTCGCGTCCGCCCTTTGAGTTGCCGCTGACCAACGCATCGCCGCCTTCGATGAATACCAACCGGTCAACCACCAGATCGGCCGCCCGATTGGCAACCCAATCGCTGTCCCGATCGCCGCCCTGATCGCCGGTCCGGCGGTCCTTCGAGTTGTCTTTCCGAGCCACGTTCGGGTCACCCCCCGTTTCCCGCGGTCCGAAGGTGGCCACGACCTGTCCATCGGCAATGTTCTGCACGACGGTCAAGCCGTCCTTCCGGCCCAGCACGATCTGCTTCCCGTCGGGACTGAATGTCAGCTTCAGCACCCCCTGACCGACGGCGCGACGCTCGGCTTCCCCGTCGTTCTCCGCGCCCCGTCTGCTCTCGCCCTCCTGCACCTTGGGCAGGACGTCGACCGTCGTCTTCGCACCGAGCCGATAGAGCTGGACACTGCCTTTGTCCCCGCCCACGGCAAGCGTCTTGTCGTCCGGGCTGAACGCGATGGCATTCGTGCCCGGCGCCGAAGGCAGCGTGGTGGTGGCACCGTCCTGACGGATCTCGCGCAACCAGATCGAGCCGTCCGTCGCAGCAACACCGAGCAACTTGTTGTCGCGGCTGATCGCGAAATGCCTGACCTTGTGGGACGCGTCCGCGGGTGCGGGCAGCGTCAGGATCGGTTTGCCGACCGTCAGGACATCGACAACGTCAACCTTGCCGCCGGGTCGCTCGATGGCGACCCGCGTCCCGTCGGGGCTGAACTCCGCGAGCACCAGATCCTCGTCGGCCTTCAGCAGGCGACCGTCGCTCGCGTTCCAGAAATTCGCGCTGTACATGGACGTTCCCAGGACGGTCCCTGCGCTGTTGAATTCGATTTCCTCCGCACGATGGACCTTGCCGGCGGAAGCCAGCACCGGGCCCTGTTCAAGCGACCACACCTTGTGCACCGTCTGGTGGGATTGCCAGGTCGGCTTGAAACTGGCCATTGACTTTCCGTCCGGCGAAAACAGGAATGCCGTCACTTGTGCCGGTCGCTCCTGGCTGTTCACCACCGTGACGTTGTCGGCAATCGACTGGACCAGGGCCTCGCCGCTGCGCATTCCGATCGCAAGCCACCGCCCGTCAGGGCTGACCGCTGAAGCGACTATTTCCTCGTCGTGATTCACGGATCCGAGCGGCTCGAACGGCTTCGTGCGCCAGACCCGGGTGGTCCCGCCCTGACGGATCGTGAGGAAACGGTCGTCGGGCCCGAACTCCGCTTCTTCCTCCTCGTCATCTACGGCATCCCCCAGAAATCCGACGGCCGAACCGGTCATGGCATCGCGCAAGTCGAGGCCGGCCTTGCCTTCCGGGTTCACGGTCCGCAACACGGCAAGGCGGCAATCACTGGAGCGCCGCAAGACGGTCCCGGACGTTCGCGGCATCTGCACCGTTTCCCCGCTCGCCAGCCGGGTGGCAACGATGCCGGTGCTGGGGCGGCCGTTGTCCTCGAGGCGTTCCTCCGTGCTGTACAGCAATGTGTCGCCGTCGTCTCCGAAGGTGATGCAGCGGCCATCCGTCTCGCCAATCTGCACGGCGGTTTTCGAGTCCGCCATGCTCCACACCGTGGCCTTGCCCCCGTAAGTCCAGGCCAGGCGCCGGCCGCCCCGGTCGAAGGTCAACCGCCTGACACGGCCGGGCTCGCCGGGAAACCAGGCGCCCACCCTTGCGATGGGGACGCCATCGTCCGCCTTCCAGACGACCACCGAGTTGCCGCCGGCCGACGCCCACCGGGTGCCATCCGGGCTGTACGCCAGCGTGCGGATGGAGCCCCTGTGCGCGTTCTCCAGGTGCCGCACGACGTCCCAGTTGGCGAAGTCGATTTCGAAGATGTCACCGTCTTCCATGCCGAGCAAACCGCGCTTGCCGTCGGGGCTCACCGCCGAGACGTTCACCTGGCCTTGGGCGGGAAGGAGCCTGCGAACGCCATGGTAGGCAATCAGCCGTGCCAGCTGCGACAGTTGCGCATCGATGCGCTCCGGATAGATCAGGCTCGCTTGCGTACCGAGCAGCAGCGCGAGATCGGGCTTCAGTACCTGGGCACGATCTGCGTTGGTGAGGAGATCCGTCGCGACCGCATCCAGCGACAGCTTCTCGGCCCGGTCGGTCGCGTTCCAGGCCCGGAACATCGAAACGCCCGCGATCAGGAACAGGACGAGCGCGCTTGCGATGACGATGGAACTCGTCAGGTTCTTGACCTTGTTGCGCTTCTGCGCCGCCAACGCTTCCCGTTCGCGCGCCTTGGCCGCCTCTTCCGCTTCACGTGCCACCCGGGCGTCGCGACTGTCCTTGACGACGCGCGTGAGCACGTCGTGCGTCAGTTCCAGGCGCCGGACGCCGAAACGATCGTCCACGCGCAGCAGGCGCCCGGCCACCAGTTGGTCGATCGCCGCGCGCGTGACGCCGGGCAGCGCGAGTGCATCGTCGTAGGCATGGCTGTCGCGAAAGCCCGCTTCGGTGATCAGTTCGTCCTCGACGAAGACCCGCACGCGCGGGTCGAGGTCGCGCAGCGAGCGAAGGTAGAAATCGACGAGGATCTCGCGTTCCGCCCCGGCGAGCAGTTCGGCGCCGATGCGGTCGCTGCCTTCGGCGATGCGGCGCAGGTTCAGTTCACTGCAGATCACGCTCAACAGCGCGGGGTCGACCTCCATGCGCTCGTAGTCCTCGGCCGCCGGCGCCTCGGCGTGGTTGCGCCACGCCAGGCCGATGATGCGGTCCGCGACGCCGTCTGCCACCAACGCTGAACCGCTGGCGACGACTTCGCGGGCCTGGTGCCCGTTCATCGGCAGCAGGCGATAGCGATTGCGCATGAGGGATGGAATGCGCTGGCGCAGGCCCTCCATCTCCGCCAGGAAGTCTTCGCGGAAGCTCAACACCACCTTGCAACCCCTGCGCCGGAAATCGAATTGCGTGGTCAGCGAGAGGTCATCTTCGAGTGCGCGACGCAACGCCTCGGGCGGACGGTCCTCGACAAGGTCCGACAGCTCGGAGATGAATGCCTCGGTGCTGTGGCGCGTCTCGTCATCTGCCTGCCCGTGCGTGAAGATCTCCTCGAACTGGTCGAAGACCAGCACCGGCGTCAGTGCCTTGTTGCGGCGGCTCCAGACGCCTGCATCGACTCGGTGGAAGTGCTCCCACAGCGTTGCGCCCACCAGAGGCGCGGTGGCCTCGGCCTCGACCTCGGTACAGGCCGCATCCAGCGCCTGCAGGACCTGCTCGCGCATCGGCACGGCGGCGCCGTGGGCCAGGCGAATGAGCACCGGCAGGTGAAGGTCCTCTCGCAAACGCGGAAAGAGGCCCGCTCCGATGAGCGAGGTCTTGCCGAGGCCCGAGCGTCCGAACAGTATCGTCAGTGCCTCGCGCCGCACCAGGCGCGCGAGCTCGTCGGATTCGCGCTCACGGCCACGGAAGAAGGCGCGGTCGGCCTCGGCAAAGGAAGCGAGTCCGGGCCAGGGGTGCGCCGGCGACAGCCGCGCGGCGTCCGGGTCACCGTCAGACGCAGGGGTTGCGGGAGCTTCCATCTTCATTGGCGCCTGGCGCGCGCCGAGATCGACCGGTACATCTCGCGCATGCGATCGATGAAGGCGGCGGAGGCCTCGCCATCCTGCAGCACGGTCCACTGTGCCTTTCGAAAGCGGTCGGGCACGACGCTGGTGTAGGGCGGCGTGTCATCGATGACGACGGGAACGATGAACGGCTCGTCCGGCGCCATGCCGCTGGCCCGATCGTCAGCGGCATTCCACTCGCTCCAGAAGTAGTCGCGCCTTCGCGTCTCGTCCTGGGTGGCGCGGGAGATCACCGGGATGAACAGGATGCTGGCGTCGACGCCGCGCCGGATGCGACGGTCCCATTCGGCGCCCGCCTGGAGCTGCTCCCGGTCGAACCAGACGTCGATGCCGGCCGCGTCCAGCGACTGGGCGAGGCGGCGCACGGCCACCGCATCCTGGCTGGAATAGCTCAGGAACACGGCGCCGTCGGCATCGGCCTTCGGGGGTGGCACTTCGTCAAGGCGCACCGGGTTGCCCTCGGGGTGCCGCTCGCCCCAGCGCTTGCGCAGCTCCGCGCAGAAAACCGAAGGATCGAGCGCGACCAGGCGCGTGTTGGGGCTGAAGTCCGCGAGGAATGTCGCGAGTTCGGCATCGCCCGTTGCCATGGGCTCGACCAGATACTCCAGCGTCACGCGTCGTGACGACAGGGGTGCGTTCTTGGCCGCTCGCAGGAAGAATCGGGCAAGCCAGTCGGGGAGGCGGCAGCCCAGCAGCAGCAGGTGGCTGTCGCGCAGTGCGTCGAACAGGAGCTTGGGCTTGCGCGCATCGTCCTGCAGCGCATGCAGGAATTCCAGCCTGTCTTCGTCACAGATCACCCATTCAGGCGCAGAAGACTGACGGCCCAGCAGGTGGAACACAGTGGGGGCGGCAAGACGTTCGAGCGGCGTCGGCAAGTCGGTCGCGCGGTTGGGCGCGAAGGTCACCACCTCCGTGCGGGCATCCCCGCCGTGGCGAACCAGATCGATCGCGCGCTCCAGCATCGCATCGAATGAGAGCGTCACGAAAAGGTTCAACGGGCTCACCGCGGCGAGGTCGAGCATGGCCTGCGGGGGTTCGACTTGCATGTCCTTGATGACTTGCGCGATGCGCACGTAGAGGTCTTCCTTGCGCGACCTCGGCAGCATCAGGTAGCGGCTGATCACATCCACCAGGCGCGGCGCGTGGCCGGCGCCGTTCAGGTCGATGCGCAGCTTCGCGGCCAGGCGTGACGCCACCAGTGCGTCGAAGGTTTGCGTTTGCCGATCGCAAGCCACGGGAAGCAGCCCGCTGTCGATGACCACCACGACCCTGCGATCGTCGATGTAGTCGAGCAGGTCGTTCCAAAAGAACTCGTCAAACAGGTCGTCGCTCACCGCGCAAGCATCAGGCTGCGGCTGCTTTTTATCAAGCGCCGCGTGCCACTTTCTCCGCCGGATGGGGGAGGCGCGGCATCGCAGGCGCACCGTGCCTCCATATCGATGCCTGCTACGGCAAATTGATCACCGCCGCCCCCTTCGCCCCGAACCAGATCACTCCGCTTCCCATCATCGCCTGCCCGTTCGCAACGGACATGTCGTGCGGCAGCGCCACCTTCAGCGCCTCGATGAAAGGTTTGTTGAAGACCTGGTCCCATGCGGCAACCAGTTGCTCGGCGCTCGCGATCTGGCGCGTCTTGCCGCCCTGCTTGACCTTCAGTGGATAGTCGACGAAGCGCGCAGCCTCGGCACGCTCGCTTGCCAGCACGGCCTTGTAGAAGTCCTGCACGCGCGCCTCGAAGGCCGCATCGGGCTCGCTGGTGACTTTCTCGTAGCGTCGCGCGCTGCTCTCGCGCTTGCCGGTGTTGCCAAGGGTCACGTCCAGGCGCCGCTTCGCCAGCGTCCACGTCCCGGTCGCGCCGATGCTGTTGGCCAGCTCCGGCGGCTTGCCATCGCCATTGCCCGCGCCCACCAGTTCGAGGTCGAAGACGCCGCCGCCCGCTTCGAGGAGCAACAGCCGCCCGTTTTGCTGGCTGCCGGTCAACGGAATGTCCGCCAGCGCCTTGCCGAGGAAGTAGTGCCCCGTCAGCTGCCCTTCCGCACCCTTGACCGGCGCCAGCGTCATGCCGATGGCGTCGGTGCCCAGCGCGCCTTCGTAGATGAATTCGATGGTCGGGGCAACCGGTGGCGCCGCCGGCCCCCGTGCCCAGCCGCTGGCGGCGCAACCGAGCGCGGCAGCGGCGAGCGCGAGGCGCGAAGCGAACATCCGGCGCGTCGCAGGCGAAGGGAAAGGGAAAGGGAACGACAGCGGCAGCTTTGAAATCATTGCAGAAAGTTTCCGGCGTTGCCGCGACCTTACACCGACTGGCGTGCTGTCCCGCATGACCTGCGGCGTCATCGACCCGACGCAGCCAGGGCACGACAGTGAGGGCACGACTCACAACCCGCACAAGGAACCAGTCCATGAACGGCTTCGACCTCCTCCCCCTCGGCGTCTCGCTGCTCATCGGCATCGCCGCCTTCGGCTCCTGCATCGGCATCGGCATCGTCGGCTCGAAGTTCCTCGAAGGCACCGCGCGGCAGCCGGAGCTGGTCGACACGTTGCAGACCAAGTTCTTCCTGATCGCGGGCGTGACCGATGGCGCCTTCATCATCGCCACCGGCATCGGTCTCTGGTTTGCGACCTCGAATCCGTTCCGGGGGTGAGTTGGCTGCGGATGGCAGACACAAGCCCGTGTTTGGCGTCCAATCGGGTCCATGGACCTGCACATCCGCACCTTGCGCCCGAACGAAATGCGCCTGGCCATCGACTTCGCCGCGCTCGAGGGCTGGAACCCGGGCCTGCACGATGCCGCCTGCTTCCATGCGGCCGACCCCGAGGGCTTCCTGATCGGCGAACACGAGGGCAAGCCCGTGGGCTGCATCGCCGCCGTGCGCTACGAGGCGCACTTCGGCTTCATCGGCTTCTACGTGGTCGCGCCGCCGTGGCGCGGCAAGGGCTTCGGCCTGAAGCTGTGGCAGGCGGGAATGGCCCGGCTGGAAGGGCGCGTGATCGGCCTGGACGGCGTGCCGGCGCAGCAGGACAACTACCGGCGCAGCGGCTTCACGCTGGCCTGGAACAATGCGCGCTTCGCCGGCGTGGCCCGCCCCGCGGGGCAGGCGGTGGCGGGACAGATCGTGCCGTTGTCGGGCGTCGACTTCAAGCTGGTTCGCAGCGACGACCGTCGCGTGTTCCCGGCCGCGCGCGATGAGTTCCTGCGCGCCTGGGTCGGCATGCCCGACGCCACCGGGCTGGCCTGGATGGAGCGCAAGCGCCTGGCCGGGTGGGGCCTGATCCGCAAGTGCCGCGAGGGCCACAAGATCGGCCCGCTCGTGGCCGAGAGCCGCGACGTGGCCAAGTCGCTCTACCTGGCGCTGTGCCGCAGCGTGCCGGTCGGCGACACGGTGTTCCTCGACGTGCCGCTGCGCAATGCCGATGCCGCGACGCTGGCGACCTCGCTCGGCATGCAGCGGGTGTTCGAGACCGCGCGCATGTATGCCGGGGCCACGCCGGCCTGCGAGCTCGAACGCGTCTACGGCGTCACTTCTTTCGAGCTCGGCTGAGCGTCTCCGGGTCGATCAGGCGCACCACGCCTTCCTGCGCCACCGACGCGACCAGCCGGCCGTCGCGCGAATAGATCTCGCCGCGGCACAGGCCGCGCGAATCCACGCCGTTGGGCGAATCGATCGAATACAGCAGCCAGTCGTCCATGCGGAAGTCACGATGAAACCACATCGCATGGTCGAGGCTCGCGGCCACCAGGTCGGGCTGCATGAAGCTCAGGCCGTGCGGCAGCAAGGCCGCGCGCAGCAGCCCGTGGTCCGAGGCGTAGGCCAGCATCGCGCAATGCAGCGCATGGTCGTCGGGCAAGGCGGTCAGCGAGCGCATCCAGAGGCGGTAGTCGTCCGGACGCGGCTCGGGCTCGAGCGGGTCGGTCGGGTCGACGGTGCGGTACTCGATGGGCCGCTCGGCGTCGAACTTGGCGCGGGCTGCCAGGTCCGGCACGCGAGTCACCATCGCGCGGCGCAGCGCGGCGTCGCTCACCAGCGTCTCCGGCGCGGGCACGTCGGGCATCGTGTGCTGGTGCTCGAAGGCGCCTGTCTCGCCGGCCTGGAACGAGGCCATCATCGTGAAGATGGTGCGGCCCTTCTGGATCGCCGACACGCGCCGCGTTGCGAAGCTGCGGCCATCGCGCACGCGGTCGACCACGTAGTCGATGGCCTCGCGCTTGTCGCCGGCGAGCAGGAAGTAGGCATGCAGCGAATGCACCGGGCGCGACGCGTCGACCGTGCGGATGGCGGCCATCAGGGCCTGGCCCAGCACCTGTCCGCCGAACACGTTGCGCGTGCCGATGTCCTCGGTGGCACCGCGGAAGCGGTCGGCGTCAAGTTGCTCCAGCCGCAGCAGAGTGACGAGGTCCTTGACGATGCGGTCGGCGTGGGCGGTGGTGAGACTCATGGCTTTGATTTTGCCGCCGTCGGATCGGCGAAATGCGGGGGCGCGTCGCCTGGGTTCCAGCGGCGCCGCGTGGCATGTGGCCCACGAGGCGCGAAATCGTTGCGCGGCTATTTGCGGGACCGCACGCTAACGCTCAAGAAGCACGCCATCCGCCGCCAGCGCCCCTTGCAGCGCCGCGACGTCGACGGCACGCATCGACGCGCCCCGGGCCATCGCCGCCGCGGTGCCGGCAGCCTGACCCATCACGAAGCAGCCACCGCTCGCCCGCGCGGCCGATTGGCCTTCGTGCGTCATCGAGGCGCAACGCCCGGCGACGAGCAGGTTGTCGACCTTGCGGGGCACCAGCATGCGCCAGGGCAGCTCGTTGCAGGCGTTGTCGGCGTCGCGCGGAAAGCCCCAGTCGATGCGGCCGTCGCGGTGCAGCTCCATCGGCCAGGCGTTGATGCCGATCGCATCGTCGAAGCGGGCCGACGACAGGATGTCCTCGCCGGTGAGCGCATAGGCGCCATCGATGCGCCGGGTCTCGCGGATGCCGACCTGCGCCGCGATGTCGACGATCTGCGCCTGGGCAAAGCCCGGCACCTTGTCGCGCATGAAGCGGAAGTACTCGACGATCTGGCGCCGGCCTTCGGTTTCGCCGGCGCTGAGTTGACGCGCGTCCACCCCGCTCATCGCACGGCCCTCCGCGTTGCGGATCTGCGTCACGTTGGCGCGCCATTCGCTCGGGTTGATCTGCGGCCGCACGATCGCGCCCTCGCGCGGAAACCGGTATCGACCGGGCTCGTCGCGCAGCGCGGCTTCCATCAGGTCGTTGATGGCCTTGAACTCGCCGATGGCTGCGAGCGCCGGCCCTGGCTCGACATGGCCGACGCGGAACATCGTGGTCGGGAACAGGCTGTTGCCCTGCCCGTCGCCCACCTCGAAAGGCACGCCGGCAAAGGCGGCCACGTCGGCGTCGCCGGAGCAGTCGACGAAGGCGCCGGCCCGGATGGCCTGCCGGCCCGACTTGGTCTCGACCACCAGGGCGGCGATGCGCGCCGGCGCACCTTCCGCCGCATCCTCCATCAGCACGGATGCGGCCCACGCGTGGAACAACACATCCACGCCCGCCGCGAGCAGCAACTGGTCGGCCGCGCATTTGTAGGCCGATACATCGTAGGAGCGCACCCGGATGCGGCCCTGCATGCCGTCCTGCGGCTTGTTGAGGCCGCCGAGCGCATCGATGCGGTCGAGCAATTCGTCCACCACGCCGTGCACCACCTGCGTCATCTCGCCGCCGCGCCGGCCATGGAGCCCGGCGAAGTTGGTCACGCCACCCGCCGTGCCCATGCCGCCCAGGAAGCCATAGCGCTCGACGAGCAAGGTGCGCGCACCGTGGCGCGCCGCACTGGCGCTCGCGGCCAGGCCGGCCGGGCCGCCACCGATCACGACCACGTCGTACTCGCCGAAAACCGGCAGCCTGCGCGCCGGCTCGGTGAGCATGCCGCCGACACTATTCAAGCTTGATGCCCTGGGCATTGATGATGCCGGCCATGATCGCGGCCTCTTTCTTCACCCGCGCGCGCATGCCGTCGGGCGAGGTGCCCACCGCCTGCCAGCCCTGGTCGAACAGCTTCTGCCGCACGTCGGCCGATTTCATGATCGGCCCGAGTTCGTGCGCGATGCGTTCCTGCGCCGCCTTCGACAGGCTGGCCGGCCCGAGCAGCGCGGCCCACACCTCCAGGTCGAAGTCGCGCACGCCGGCATTGGCCAAGGGCGCGACTTCGGGCGCGAGCGGACTGCGCCCACTGGTCAGGCCGATGGCCTTGATCTTGCCGGTGCGCACTTGCGGCATGGCCACGCCGGGTGGAACCAGCGCCATCTGCACCTGCCCGCCGAGCATCGCGGTGATGACCTGCGGATTGCCCTGGAACGGCACATGCACCGGCGCAAAGCCGCGCACGCGGGACTTGAGCAATTCCATGCCGAGGTGCCCGACCGAGCCGACGCCGACCGAACCGTAGTTCCACTTGTCGCCCGCGACGCGAGCCGCATCGAAGAATGCCGGACCCGATGGCAGCGAGGGCAAGGCCACCAGCACCAGCGGCGCGGTGACCAGCAGCGACAGTTCGGTGAAATCGCGCGCCGGGTCGTAGGGCAGGCTGGGGTAAAGAAGCTTCGACGAGGTCAGGTTGCCGTTGATGACGATACCCAGCGTGTGGTCGTCCGTGGCCTTGGCCACGAAGTCCGCGGCGATGTTGCCGGAGGCGCCCGGCTTGTTGTCCACGACGACCGGCTGGCCCAGCACGCGCGCCAGCGATTCCGCCAGCACGCGCGCGGCAATGTCGGGTGTGGAGCCGCCCGGAAAGCCGACCACGAGATGCACCGGCCGGGTCGGCCAGGTGTTGCCCTGGGCATGGCTGGCAAGAGGCGCAAGAAGAGGCGCAAAAAGACGCGCGGCGCTAGCCGCAAGCAGGAGGTTTCGACGGGAGATTGGCATGGCCGGCATGATCGCACAGGGCCTTCTTGCGAGCGCCCATGTGAAGAGGCCCGCGCACGGCGGGCCTCGGATTCACACCTTCTCAGGGGACGTTGGCCCCGCTGACCTGGAACGGCTTGCCGGGCAAGTCCATCTTGCCGCCGTATTCGATCTTGACGCCGTTGGTTGCAATCACCGGGCAGCCGCCTGTGGCCTTGGGGCAGGCGCCGCCATCGATGAAAGAGACCGGGCCGTAGCGGAAGTTGTGGACGGCCCTGCCTTCATGGTCGGCGACCGTCACGACGTAACCCCAGTTCGCGAAGTTGTCCGCGTCCTCGACGGCGATCGGGTCCTGCATCCGCGGATCCTGCAGCGTGCGCACGATGCTGCTGCTGTTGGCGCCGAAACGGACCCAGGAGATCTTGCGATCACCGCGCGAAGTCACGATCACCTGCATGTTGGGATCGGCATATTCGGTGGGAATGTCCGGCTCGCCCTTCGACCACGACAGCGATGTCGGGTTGCGGCCGACATTGGCCGCGAACTGCGGCAACTCGGCGATCGAGGACGCCGTGGTCGCCGTCGCCGTCCGGCCGGGCGCATAGTTTCCGAGGCTGTAGACACGCAGGACGCCCTCCTGCGTCGCGATCCAGGCGCGCTGGTTCGGCCCCCACACGGTGGTCTTGACCGCGGTCGGCTTCTCGGGCAACGAGATCATCTTGACCACCGTGGGCGCCTGTTGCGGCTGGTTGGCGAAGGTGTACGGCCATTGGCTGTCGGCCTGGCCCAGGCTGGCCATGCGCGCGTTGAAGGTGCCCAGGTCGCCACCGAAGTAGATGCTGTTGACGTAGCTGAACAACGGCTTCAGGTCGATGAAGGCGGCCTTCTTCTCCGTCTTCGAGATCACCACTGCCATCCCGCCCTTGGCGTACTTCCATGCGTTCTCGCCGTTCAGGAAAGCCTGCCGGTTGGCCTGGTTGGTCAACGGAAGCGGCGTGCCCACGAAGATGCCGCCGGGCAGCATGGTGTCGAACGGGTCCACCCCGGTGGTCACCGCAATCTCCGTCGGCGCCTTCATCACGGAGCCATCCGGGCCGACGAGGTCGATGTAGCCCAGGATCTTCATGAAGGCGATGTTGCCGATGTTGGGCAGGCCGGGGTACACGCCCATCCACTCGTTCCACCAGTTGTACCAGGCGCTGTAGCCGCCGTTGGCCTGGCTGTTGAACGGGTTGCAGTTGTCGCAGAGGCCAGCCAGCGCCACCACCGCCACCTGGCCCTTCATGGCGGTGGTGTCCCACACCGTGACCAGCGCGAACTCGCTGTTGTTGGTCATGGCGATGCCTGTGGGGACCTTGTTGGGAGGCAGCTTCACCGTCGACTTGTTGGTGGCGGTGTTGGTGCCGACGGTGCCGATCACACCGTTCTGGAACGCCGCCAGGCCCTGGTTGCAGAAACCGGGACGCCCCCCGCAACGCGTGACCGCGACCGGGTCGCCGCCCACGATGCCCTTGGCCCTGTAGTCCGCCACGTTGATGCTGTTGAGGCCCGCCCCGTAGAGGGTCCAGCTCAACTGCGGCAACTGCGCGAAAGTGCTGAACATGTGGGTCGTCGTCTGGAAATCGGCGATCCCCACGTGGGCCGCATTGCTGTCGGCCACGAAGCTGACGTTGGCCTTGTTGCTGGAATACAGGCCCGGACTGGCGGAACGCGCCCCGACCTGCCAGAGATACGGCGCATCGGGAGACATGTACTGGTAGCCCAGAAAGTTGTTGTTGGGCCGCGGCCCGAACAACTGGGCGCCTCCGCCCGCGCCGTACGACGCCGCATTCGGACCGTAGCGGTAGGTCATGCCTTCCGGCTTGCTCAGCAACGCCGCCATGGCGGAATAGGCCGGGTCGACGATCTTGCCGGATGCGTCGACCACGTCGCCGACCAGGGACGAGCCGATGCTCGGCAGCGTCTGGGCGCCGCCCGAACTCGCCCCGTCGCGCACGGTCTCGCAGACCCTGGGCGCCGGAACGCCAGGATTCCCGAAGAGGTCGACGTGGCACATGATGGCGATGTCCGCGGGCATCAGGACCTCGCGCCAGTTGTTGCCGCTGCCAAAGCGCACCACGGTCGGCGACGTCAGCTTGAAGATCTCGCCTTCCTTGACCAGGGGTTCGATCAACTTGCCCGGAGCCGGCGGGGGCGCCGCCGGCGTGTCGACCACCGATTCGCAGACCCTGGGCGCAGGCACGCCGGGGTTTCCGAAGAGGTCGACGTGGCACATGATGGGGATGTTGGGGGGCATGGTGACCGTGCGCCAACTGCTGCCGTTGCCAAAGCGGACCGGGGTGATTGCTGCCAGATTGAAGATCCCGCCCTCGTTGGCCACGCGGACGATCGTCTTCCCCGGAATCTGCGAAGACGTCGCCGGCTGCGCCGGTGTGTCGGTCACCGTCTCGCAGACCCTGGGTGCGCCCACGCCGGGGTACCCGAAGAGGTCGACGTGGCACATGATGGCGATGTTGGCGGGCATGGTGACCTCGCGCCAGTTGTTGCCGCTGCCAAAGCGCACCACGGTCGGCGTCGCCAGCCTGAAGATCTCGCCTTCCTTTGCCAGGGCCGTGTAGGTCTTTCCCGTGGCGGGCGCGGCGTCCGGTACGTCGACCATCGTCTCGCAGACCCTGGGCGCGCCCACACCGGGGTCCCCGAAGATGTCGACGTGGCACATGATGGCGATGTTGGCGGGCATGATGATCTCGCGCCAATTGCTGCCACTGCCGAAGCGCACCCAGGTCGGCACCGAGAGCTTGAAGATCTCGCCTTCGTTGGCCAGGTGCGTGGTGACGATTTTCTCGCGGGCGCTGGCCTTGGCGTCGGTGGAACCGGACGAGGCTTCGGCACTCGGGACGCTGATGGTCTTGTCGACTGCGCCGGTCGCGCCGGCAAAGGATGAGGCACTGCTGCCGCCGCTGCCACCGCCGCATGCGGTCAAGATGGACGCGAGGACGAGCGCGGCAAATGCTGACTTCTTCATTACGTTCTAATTGTTTTCCGTTCCCTGTAATTACTTATTTGTACATAGCAGGCACTTTCCACGCAACCGTTCTTTCAAATGTTTCTATCTGCGGTGTTGTCACAACATGAGGGGCCAAATGTAAAGAAACGAACGGGCGCTTCATGCGGAATTGGCCCGAATCCGTTGGATTTGACTGGCACCGGATCCGCCGGCTTGTAACAACTCGGGTTGCCCTGGACGCGCAGGCGTCAGTGCCAACGTCTTTCTTTCAAGCTCAGGACAAAATTCACGTTGCCTTCGAGCAACAGTGCAGGCAGTTGGCGACACGAAATCGTTGCAATTTCACGACAACCAAACCGCGCTTGGCGCCGAGCGCCCCCGCGCGCATTGACGGCACTGCCGGACGAAAAAAGGCCCGCGCGAGGCGGGCCCTTTCGAATGTGCGGCGATGCGCCGGATGCGCCGATCTCAAGTCGATGTGGGCATTGCCACCTCGACTCGAGCCGGCCCGGCGGGCCTCGCGGCTCAGGACACGTTGGTCCCGCTCAGTTGGAACGGCCGCCCCGGGAGGGTCATCTTGCCGCCGTATTCGATCTTCATCGTCCCGAAGGGCGTCCCGTTGGTCGGAACGACCGGGCAACTGTTGGCGTTCGGGCAGGCCCCGCCATCGATGAAGATCACCGGACCGTAGCGGAAGTTGTGGACGGCCTTGCCCCCGTAGTCGGCAACGGTCACCACGTAGCCCCAGTTCGCGAAGTTGTCTGCATCCTCGACCGCGATCGGGTCCAGCATCCGCGGATCCTGCAAGGTGCGCGCGATGGTGCTGCTGTTGCTGCCGAAGCGAACCCATGAGATCTTGCGGTCGCCGCGCGAATTCACCAGCACCTGGAAGTTCGGATCGGCATAGGTCACGGGAATGTCCGGTTCACCCTTCGAGACGGACATCGAAGTCGGGTTGCGGCCGACGTTGATCGCGAACTGTGTCAGTTCGCTGATCGACGACGGCGTCGGCGAAGCCACGGTCGGGCCTGGCGCATAACTGCCAAGGCTGTAGACGCGCAATGTGCCATCCTGCGTCGCGATCCAGGCGCGCTGGTTGGCGCCAAACACCGTGGTCTTGACGGCGGTCGGCTTGTCGGCCGTGGCGATCATCTTGACGACCGTCGGCATCTGCGCCGTCGCGTTCGTGATGTTGGGCCACTGGTTGGCCCCCTGGCCCAAGGTGGCCATTCGCGCGTTGAACGTGCCGATGTCACCACCAAAGTACACGCCGTTGAAGTACGTGAACAATGGCTTCAGGTCGATGAAGGCCGCCTTCTTCTCCGACTTGGAGATCACGACTGCCATGCCGCCCTTGGCGTACTTGTCGGAAAGATTGCCACTCAGGAAGGCCTGGCGGTTGGTCTGGCTGGTCAGGGGATTGGGGTAGCCCACGAAGGCGCCGCCCGCCACCAGGGTGTTGAATGCGTCATACCCGGTCGTCGCGGCGATCTCCGTCGGAGCGTTCATCGCGGTGCCATCGGTGGCGACGAGGTCGACATAGCCCAGGATCTTCATGAAGGCGATGTTGCCGACGTTCGTCAGGCCAGGGTACACGCCCATCCACTCGTTCCACCAGTTGTACCAGGCGCTGTAGCTGCCGTTGGCCTGGCTGTTGAGCGGGTTGCAGCTGTTGCACAGCCCGGCCATGGCCACCACCGCCACCTGGCCCTTTTGCGTGTTGGTGTCCCACACGGTGACCAGCGCGAACTCGCTGTTGTTGGTCAGGGCGATGCCCGTGGGCACCTTGTTGGCCGGCAGCTGGGTCGTTGCCCTGTTGTTGGCGGTGTTGGTGCCCACGGTGCCGATCACACCGTTCTGGAACACCGCGATGCCTTCATTGCAGAAGCCGGGGCGTCCGCCGCATCGCGCGACCGCGACCGGGGCGCCGCTGACGACGCCCTTGGACCGGTAGTCCACCACGTTGATGCTGTCGAGGCCGCCCCCGTAGAGGGTCCAGCTCAACTGCGGCAACTGCGCAAAGGTGCTGAACATGTGGGTCGTCGTCTGGAAGTCGGTGATGCCCACGTTGGCAGAGCTGTCGGCGGCGAAGGCGACGTTGGCCTGGTTGCTGGAATAGGCGCCGGCGCTGGCGGAACGCGCACCCACCTGCCAGTTGTACGGGGCGTTGGCCGCGATGTACTGGTAGTTGTTGAACAGGATGTTGGGGCGCGGACCGTACAACTGCACGCCGCCGCTGGCGCCGTACGACGGTGCGTCCGGACCGTAGCGGTAGGCCAGCCCGACCGGGTCGCTCATCAGGGAGGCCATCTTGTTGTAGGCGGCCGCAACGACCTTGCCGGAGGAATCGACGACATCGCCGGACAAGGCCGTGCCACTGCTGCCGCCGGACGCCGGGGGCGTGGTCACGGGCGGCGTCGTGACGACGGGCGGCGTCGTGGTGGCGGGGGGCGTCACCACCGGCGTCGAGGGGGCGGAAGCCACTGTGTCGACCACGGTTTCGCAGACCCGGGGTGCGGGCACGCCGGGGTTACCGAAGATGTCGACGTGGCACATGATCGCGATGTTCGCGGGCATGTCGACCGTTTTCCAACTGCTCCCGCTGCCGAAGCGCACCGTGGTGATCGCCGTCAACTTGAAGATTTCACCTTCGTTGGCCAGGTGCGTGATCGTCTTCCCGGGAATCGTGCTGGAGCCTGCAGGCGCCGTCGGCGTCGACGTGGCAGGGGTGGAAGGCGTCGTGGCAGGCGGCGTTGTGGCAGGTGTGCTTGGCGTCGATGCGGGCGGCGAGGTCGAAGCCCCCGCGTCGACCACCGTCTCGCAGACCCGGGGTGCAGGCACGCCAGGGTTACCGAAGATGTCGACGTGGCACATGATCGCGATGTTCGCGGGCATGTCGACCGTTTTCCAGCTGCTGCCGCTGCCGAAGCGCACCGTGGTGATCGCCGTCAACTTGAAGATTTCACCTTCGTTGGCCAGGTGCGTGATCGTCTTTCCCGGGATCACCGACGAGCCCGCCGGCGCGGTTCCCGTGGTCGTCGCCGGCGTTGCCGGCGTGGTCGTGGTCGTGTCGGGCACATTGACCACTGTCTCGCAGACCCGGGGTGCAGGCACGCCGGGATTACCGAAGATGTCGACGTGGCACATGATCGCGATGTTCGCGGGCATGTCGACCGTTTTCCAGTTGCTGCCGCTGCCGAAGCGCACCGTGGTCACCGCGGGCAACGTGAAGATTTCACCTTCGTTGGCCAGGTGCGTGTAGACGGTTTTCTGGCGGGTGGTGCCCTTCGGGTCGGCTGTGGTGTCTGGCGTGGTGGCGGCTTCGACTGTGGTGGAAGGCTTGTCGAGCGCGGCGACTGTGCCGAGGGAGGAGGTGCCGCTGCTGCCGCTTCCGCCCCCGCACGCGGCCAGGGTCGTCGCGAGGATCAGCGCGAGTAGTGTTGTCTTCTTCATTACATTAAGGTTGATTGCCGAATTTCGTCATTACTTATTGGTACATAGACGACCTTTTTTAGGCAACTTGTCTTTCAAACGTTTTCTGCCTGCTGCGCTGCAGCAACAATTGTTAGTTACAGATCAACAATCGTTCGATCGATATATGCCTTTTCCCTCGGAGGCCTTCGTTCCGGGCCAAGCACATGTCCACGTTTCTGAAACAGATAGCGGGTTACAAGCATCGAAAATGCGCCAAGAACGTGCGTTTTTGCTCCCGTTTGGTGCAGTTATGGCGTTGCAGGTGCGCAACAAAGGAAGATGTAGGACGCCGTCTGTTGCAACGTTGCGTCGTTTCCGACGGGCTGGATGCGCCTTCGCCGACATGTAGATGCGCGATTCGGACCTTTTGCGCCGCGGTTTTCCGCGTTGCGAGGCATCCGCCATCCGTCACCTCGTGCGCGTCGGAGTGGCGCGGAAACGGGTCCTCAGGATAATCAGACCATCGCCGCCTTGGCCGTCCTCAAAGGGTTCCATGTCCTCCATCACGCTTCGTTTTCTCGCCGAGCCCAGCACGGTCAACTTCGGCGGCAAGGTGCACGGCGGCACGGTCATGAAGTGGATCGACGAGGCCGGCTACGCCTGCGCCACGAGCTGGGCCAAGCGCTACTGCGTGACGGCCTTCATCGGCGGCATCCGCTTTCACCACCCGATCATGATCGGCGACCTGGTCGAGGTGGAGGCGCGGCTGGCCTACACCGGCAAGACCAGCATGAACATCTCGGTCGAGGTGCGCAGCGGCGACATGAAGGGCGGCGTCATGACCAAGACCACCGAATGCCTGATCGTGTTCGTCTCGGTCGATTCGCATGGCAGGCCGATGCCGGCGGAGGCCTTCACGCCCAGCACGCCGGGCGAGATGGCGCTGGCGGAGCGGGCAAAGGCGAATCTGGATGCGGCGCGGGCGGCGTCGAATCCGTAGCGACAGGTTCGATGCGGCAGCGCTGCCTCAACCGACCACCGTTCCGCTCACCTCACCCAACCCGATGCGCACCGCCCCCTTGCGTTCGCAGTAGCCGCGCAGCGTGAGCGTGTCGCCGTCTTCGAGAAAGGTGCGGCTCTCGCCATTCGGCAGCGTGATCGGGTTCTTGCCGCCCAGCGTGAGTTCCAGCAGCGACCCCGCCTGGTCGGGCTCGGGACCCGACAGCGTGCCCGATCCCAGCAGGTCGCCGGGGTTCAGGTTGCAGCCATTCACCGTGTGATGCGCGACCAGTTGCGCGGCGGTCCAGTAGGCGGCCTGCGTGGCGTTGCCGCGCGTGAGCCGCGTGGCGGGTTGGCCGGCCGCGCGCATCTTCGCGGTCTGCAGCAGGACCTCGAGCGTGATGTCGAGCCCGCCGGTGTGGCGGTTGACGTCGCTGTCGAGGTACGGCAGCGGCAGCGGATCGCCTGCCGGCCGCTCGAAGGCCTTGGCACGGAAGGGCGCCAGCGCCTCCATCGTCACCAGCCAGGGCGACAAGGTGGTGGCGAAGTTCTTCGCGAGGAACGGGCCGAGCGGCTGGTATTCCCAGGCCTGAAGGTCGCGCGCCGACCAGTCGTTGAGCAGGGTCACGCCGAAAAGGTGCTGCTCGGCCTCGGCGATGCCGATCGGCTCGCCCAGCGCGTTGCCCTGGCCGATGAAGAAGCCGAGTTCGAGTTCGTAGTCGAGCCGCTTCGACGGGCCGAAGGACGGCGTGTCGGCATCGGGTGCCTTGGTCTGCCCCTTGGGTCGCTTGAAGCGCTGGCCACTCACGCCGATGGAAGAGGCGCGGCCGTGGTAGCCGATGGGCACCCACTTGTAGTTGGGCATCAGCGGCGCGTCGGGGCGGAACAGCTTGCCGACGGTGGTCGCGTGATGGATGCCGGTGTAGAAGTCGGTGTAGTCGCCGATGGTGCAAGGCACGGTCATCTCGACGTCGGCCTGGGCATACAGCGCCAGCTGCCAATGCTTCTCCTTGGGGCTGCCTTCGCGCAGGTCCTCGGACAACAGGGCGCGCAATGCTGCCCGCTCGGCGGGCGATGCCGACATGACGATGTTCATGTCGGAGTGCTCCAGCACGTGGGCAGCCTCCAGGTCCAGCACGCGGTCGCCGATGGCCACGCCGATGCGAAACGGCTCCGCGCTGCCGGCCGGCCTGAACCGGCCGAAGGGCAGGTTCTGGATCGGGAAGTCGCAGCCCGGCACGTTGGCGGTCGCCACCCAGCTGCGCAGGTTCGGGTCGTGCGTGGCGTTGATGTCGTAGTTCATTGTTCCCCCTGGTGGATGCGTCGTGATGCGTGCCGAACGGGACGATGTCATCTCGAGAATCTCCGCGAAAGCAGAACTTTGATAGTAGTGCGTCCACGGCAAAAACCGCACCCCGCTCACCCCTGCCGGCGCAACCGCTCCCGGATCGGCCCCAGCACTTCCTCGTCGTGCTGCCCCAGCATCGGCGGCGGCGTGACGGTCAACGCCCGCTCGCCATCGAAGCTCACCGGCGACCGCACCGTGCGCCACGTGCCCATGGTCGGATGCGGCGCCTCGATCGCCAGTTGCAGGTGCCGGGCCTGGGGGTCTTCCAGCGCCTCGCTGGTGTCGTACATCGGCGCGTGCGGCACGTCGCGCGCCAGCAGGCGCGCGCACCATTGCTCGCGCGTGCGCCGCTTGAACAGCTCGCCGAGGACCAGGATCATGTCGTCCTGGTGCGCGATGCGGGCCTCGCGCGTGGCGAAGCGCGGGTCGTCGAAGATGTCCGTGCGCTCTACAGCGTCGGCCAGGCCCTGCCAGAACTTTTCCGGCGAGGACATGTGCAGGGCGATCCACTTGCCGTCCGCACACTCGAGCACGTACGACTGCGAGACGCTTGGCCGGCTGAACGGCCCCATCACTTCGCCTTCCGAGAAATAGTGGGTGAACGCATCGAGGTTGAAATGGCACATCGCTTCCAGCATCGACACCTCGACACGGCGCCCGACGCCGGTGCGCCCGCGCTCGATCAGCGCGCCCATCACGCCGTAGGCCGCATAGAAGCCGGTCATCGCATCGGCGAGCGCGGGCCCCACCACGCGCGGGTTCGACGGGTTGACGAGCAGGTTCAGGTAGGCGCTCGCCGCCTGGGCGACGGTGTCGTAGGCGGGACGGCCCGACGCCGGTCCGTCCTGGCCGAAGCCGCTGATCGCGCAGTAGACGAGCCGCGGGTTCAGCGCGTGCAGCCGCTCCCAGCCCGCGCCCAGCCGCTCCGCGGCGCCGGGCCTGAAGTTCTGGATGTAGACGTCGGCCTCGCGCACCAGTTCGTCGAACGCGGCCGCGTCTTCGGGCTTCTTGGTGTTGAGCGTGATGCTCTGCTTGTTGCGGTTGTAGGTCTGGAAGTGCGGGCTGTAGAGGCCGCCGCGAAAGGCGCGGAACGGGTCGCCGGTGCCGGGCTGCTCGATCTTGATGACGCGCGCGCCCAGGTCGGCCAGCAGCATGCCGGCGGCCGGGCCGGTGATGAAGGTTCCCTGTTCGAGGACGGTGATGCCTTCGAGGACTTTGGACATGTTGAAGCTTCCTGTGAGGGCTTTTTGTTCGTCAATCCACCTGCGCGCCCGAGCGCTTGACCAGTTCCGCCCACTTGGCGACCTCGGTGCCGGTGAAGCGGGCCAGTTCGTCGCCACGCATCGGCCGCACCTCGACGCCCTGTGCGGCGAGGCGGGCTTGCGTGTCGGCATCCGACAGGGTGGCGTCGGCCGCGGAACGCAGCCGCTCCAGCGCCGGTGCGGGCGTGGCCGCGGGCGCATAGAGGGCGAACCACGCGACCAGGTCGAAGCCGGCAAGGCCTTGCTCGGCGAGCGTCGGCACGTCCGGCGCGGCCTTGCTGCGCTCGGCGCTGCTGACGCCGATCGCCCTGAGCTTGCCGCTCTTGATGTGCTGCAGCACGGCGGTCGGGTGATAGAACATGAAGTCCACGTTGCCCGCCATCAGGTCGGTCAGCGCCTGGGCGCCGTCCTTGTAGGGCACGTGGATCATCGTGCCGCCCAGCTTCGCCAGCAACTCCCCGGCCAGGTGGCCCGAAGTGCCGTTGCCGGCGGACGCGAAGGTGATGCCCTGGGGCCGCTGCGCCATGCGCGCGAGGTCCGCGGGCGTCTTGGCGGCGGAATTGGCCGGCACGACCAGCAACAGCGGCGTGTAGCCGACGAAGGCCACCGGCGCGAACTGCTTCTGCGGGTCGTAGGGCAGCTTGCGGTACAGCGACGCGTTGATCGCGTGGGTGCCGACCGTCCCCATCACCAGGGTGCCGCCGTCCGACGGCGCCCGCGCGACCTGCTCGGTGCCCATCGAGCCGCCGGCGCCCGGCCGGTTGTCGATGATGACCGGCTGTCCCAGCCGCTTGCCCAGCGGCGTGCCGACCACGCGGGCGACGTTGTCGGTGGTGGTGCCGGCCGAGAACGGCACGACCAGGCGCACCGCCGTGGCCGGCTGCTGCGCGGCGACCGTGCCGGCGTTCGCCAGCCCGAGCAGGCCGACCAGGGCGCCAAGCGCGCGGCCCAGCCAGCGGCTCGCATTCGAATGCAGCGTCATGAGTGACAGTCCCTCTTTGTGCAGGTGTGCGGGCTCAGTCGACACGGATGTTCCTGGTCTTGACGATGCGCCCATAGATATCGGCGTCGCGCTTGACCAGTTCCGCCATCTCCGCCCGGCTCAGCCCCAGCGGCTCGCAGTTCAGGTCCTTGATGCGGCGCTGCATCTCGGGATCCTGGCTGGCGGCCACCAAGGTGGCATGCAGCCGCTCGACGATTGGCGCCGGCGTGGCGGCGGGCGCCCAGATGCCGTGCCACGACGTCATCGTCAGGCCGGGCGTGGTCTCCGCGAAGGTCGGCACGTTCGGCATCGCGGGGTGGCGTTGCGGACCGGAATACGCCAGCGCCTTCACGCGGCCGCCGCTGATCAGCGGATAGGCCGTCGCCATCGGCTCCAGCACCATGTCGACCTGCCCGCCGATCAGCTCGGTGATGGGCGTCGTGCGGTAGGGGACATGCACCATGCTGATCTTGTTCTCGTCCTTCAGCCATTCCATGATCAGGTGCGACGGGCTGCCGGCGCCATAGGACGCATGCGACAGCGAATCGGGCTTGCTGCGCGACTCGGCCACCACGTCCTTCACCGAGTTCGCCTTCAGTTGCGGGCCGGCGATGAGCACCAGGCCCTGCCGCATGGTCGTGGCCACGGGCACCAGGTCCTTCTGCGGGTCGAAGGGCAGCTTGCCGTAGATGAATGGGTTGATCGTGAACGCAGTGGAGACGTTGTAGAGCACGGTGTACCCGTCAGCCGGCGCCTTGGCCACCACATCGGTCGCCAGGTTGCCCGCCGAGCCAGGCTTGTTGTCGATGACGACGGCCACGCCCAGCTTCTTGGCGGCGTAGTCCCCGTACATGCGGGCGAAGACGTCGGGCGGCGTGCCGGCGGCGAAGCCGACCACGATCCTGATCGGCCGGATGGGCCAGTCCGCCTGCTGCGCCTGCGCCAATCCGCTGGCACCGGTGAGTGCCAATGCAGCCGCTGCTACCAGATGCCTTCTTGCGAAGTCCATGTCATGTCTCCTGTTGAATGTCTTGTTGCTGATGAATGGGGGTGGACGGCACGCGAGGCCGCCGCTTCAGTGCGAGCCGCCGAAGCCAGCCGGCACTTCGCCTTCGTAGACCACTTCGCGCGAGGCCTGGTACGACAGCGCAAAGCCGATCGACTTCTCGAGCTCTTCGTTGAGGTGCGCGATCAGGCCCGCGGTACGGGCCAGGATAGGGACGCCCTTGAGCGCTGGCAGCGGAAATCCGATGCCGAGCAGCACGGCCGGAATGGCCGCCGAGACGTTGAGCTTGAGCTCCTTGCCCAGCACCTGCGGGATCACGCGCTCGACGGCTTCGGCGATGGCGACGAAGCGCAGGTCGGCGCCGTGGGTCCGCGCCACCTCGAACAGCGCGTCGACGCGCGGGTCGCGTTCCTTGTGAAGCGGGTGCCCGTAGCCCGGGATCGCCTTGCGGGCCTGGCGGTACTCGCCCAGCACGGCGAGCGCGGCCTCGTCCAGATCGCCATCGCTGCCGGCGCGCTGGTCGATCTCGCTGAACAGGCGGCCGGCCGTTTCGGAGGCCCCGAGGATCACCGAGCCGCAACCCAGGATGCCGGCCGCCACGGCGCCCTGCATCGCATCCGGGGCGGCGGCGAGCGTCATCCGACTGGCCTGCACGCTGGGCACCAGGCCATGCTCGGCGATGGCGACCAGGGTCGCGTCCAGCACGGCAGTCCCTGCGGCGTCGGGCATCCTGCCGGTGACCAGCAGGTGGAAGTAGTCCGTGAACGACACCTTGCCGATGAGCTCGGTGCACAGGTTGCGGCCACGCACGACGATGGTGTGCTCGTCGGAGGTCGAGATCGCGGTGCGGGGCAATGTCTCCTTGCCAATCTTCATGTCAATCCTTTTCGCTGAGGTGGGCGAACCTTAACGATTGATGGTGAGGCGAGGAAATGAAGAATTTCGATGCCATTGATCGACGCAGTCGATTCAATGCAGAGGCCTTCGGCCGCTGGCGACGAATGCGGGCGCGGAACGCACGGCGGTTGGCGGTTGGCGGTTGGCGGTTGGCGGTTGGCGGTTGGCGGTTGGCGGTTGGCGGTTGGCGGTTGGCGGTTGGCGGTCTGCCGTTCCGGCGCCCCGCCGCCCAGGCGCCCGGCTAAGGCGTGGGTTGCAGGCTGCGCTTGAGCGCCGCCTTGCGGATGTCCCGCGCAAAGGACTTGACGGCCGCGCTCTGCCGCGCGTCGCGCCTCCAGAGCAGGCCGGGCGTGCGCATCGGGGTCGGGCTTTCCAGCGGGATCACGCAGATGTCGTCGCGCGCCGGCACGGCATTGCGCGAGACGATCGCCGCCAGGTGCGTGCGCGCCACCAGGTCGATCATCGGCGCGATGGTGTTGAGCTCCGCAGCGACGAGGGGCTCGGCGCCGCAGCTCGAAAAGCATTGCTCGAGCAGCGTCCGCGTCGTGAACATGGGCGGCAGCAGCACCAGCGGTTGCTTGTGCAGCTCGACCATGCGCAGGCGCTTGCGCGACGCGAAGGGGTGCCCGGCGCCGACGACCAGCATCATTTCCTCGTTGTAGAGCGGCTCGAACCACAGCAGGTCGGGCTCGGTCGGCTCGTAGGCGATGCCCACGTCGAGCGTGCCTTCCACCAGCCGCTGGCCGATGGCCTGCGCCGCCAGCTCGTCCACGCAGACCTTCACCGTCGGGTGCCGGGCCAGGAAGGCGGCAAGGCATTCGGGCACGAAGGCGATGTTGAAGGTGTGCGTGGCGCCGATGCGCACTTCGCCCGACAGCGCGCCGGCCGAGCGCTTGAGTTCGCCGAGCCCCTGGTCGACCTCGCGCAGCGCCTTCGAGGCATAGCCCAGGAAGGTCTCGCCGGCCTCGGTCAGCAGCACGCGCCGGCCGATGCGGTCGAACAGTTCATGGCCGAGTTCGTCTTCCAGCTGGCGGATCTGGTGCGAGAGGGTCGATTGCGTCACATGCACCCGCTCGGCGGCGCGGGTGAAGTTGAGGCATTCGGCCAGGGCGCAGAAGTAGCGGAGGTGGCGCAGCTCCATCTTGGGTTCCAGTTCAATCGATGACGTAGATAGACTTTATCGAAATTCTTCACTTTGACTGCATTGCATCTATGGATAACGTAGGCGCCCTAGAACACAGGAGACCCCCGATGGCCGAAGCCCCACACGCCACCCAGACCCTCACCGACGAAGTCATCGCCCGCCTGGACGGCTGCACCGACGCCCGCTTCAAGGAGGTCATGACTTCGCTCGTGCGCCATGTCCACGACTTCGTGCGCTCCGTCGACCTGACCGGCGAGGAGTGGATGAACACGATCCAGTTCCTGACCGCCACCGGCCAGGCCTGCAACGACAAGCGACAGGAGTTCATCCTGCTGTCGGACACGCTGGGGGTCTCGATGCTGGTCGTCGCGCTGGCCCAGGCGCGCGCATCGGCCGACGCCAGCGGCGCCACGCCGGCGACCGAGGCGACCGTGCAGGGCCCGTACTACTGGGTCGGCGCGCCGGAGCGTCCGCTGGGCTACGACATCGGCGAAAGCGTGCCGGGCGAGCCCACGCTCTACACCGGCCGCGTCACCGACACCGAGGGCAGGCCGCTGGCGGACGCACGGCTCGACGTCTGGTCCGGCGACGGCGACGGCGTCTACGACATGCAGGTGGAGGGCTCCGACCAGATGCTCGCGCGCGGCGTGTTCCGCACCGACGCGCAAGGGCGGTTCTGGCTCTGGTCGATCCGTCCGAGCTTCTATCCGATCCCGATGGACGGCCCCGTCGGCGCGATGATCGAGCGCATGGGCCGCGACCCGAACCGGCCCGGCCACATCCACATGATCGTCTCGGCCGACGGGCATGTGCCCGTCACCACGCACCTGTTCGTCGCCGACAGCCCCTATATCGAGTCGGACATCGTCTTCGGCGTGCGAGAAAGCCTGATCGTGCCCTTCGAGCAGCACCCGCCGGGCACCGCCGCGGACGGCCGCGAGATGGACCAGCCCTACTGGTCGGCGCACTATGATTTCCGGCTCGCCCCTGCAAGAACCGCATGAAGCCCGTACTCCACGTCATTGTCTGCAGCACCCGGCCCCACCGCGTCGGCAGCCCGGTCGGGCAATGGGCGCATCGCGTCGCGCTCGCGCACGGCGGTTTCGATGTCCAGCTGGTCGAACTCGCGGACGTCGGGCTGCCGTTGTTCGACGAGCCCGAGCACCCGAAGAGCGGCAACTACCAGCATGCGCACACCCGGCGATGGAGCCAACAGGTCGACGGTGCCGATGCCTTCGTGTTCGTGATGCCCGAATACAACTACGGCCCGCCGCCGTCCTGGCTGAACGCGATGACCTACCTGGTGCGCGAATGGCACTACAAGCCCGCCGCTTTCGTGAGCTACGGCGGCGTCGGGGGCGGCATGCGCGCGGTGCAGGTGGCCAAGCAGTTGCTCACGACCTTCAAGGTGGTGCCCTTGCTGGAGGCCGTGGCCATTCCGTGGGTCGCGCGGCGGATCGTGGACGGCGCCTTCGAAGCGACGCCGGAGGAAGGCGTGGCCTGCGAGGCCATGCTGAAGGAGCTGCTGCGCTGGGCCGAGGTGCTGCCCGCGTTGCGCAGCAGCGGGTCGGCGTCACGCCAGGAAGCGGCGCCGGCCCTGGTCAGGTGACGCCCGGGGCGATCGGCGCGCCGGGCTCGCAACGGTAGGAGCCTTGGCGCGCAGTGCTCAGCCGCGTGCCGCGTGCAGCATGTCGCGGGTCCGCAGCGCCTCGCGCCGCGCAGCTTGCTCGTAGTCGTCGCCGGACGACGCATAGCAGATGGCGCGCGACGAATTGACGACGATCGGCGCGTCTTCGCGCCAGCCGGCGCGTACCGTCGCGGCCGCGTCGCCGCCCTGCGCGCCAACGCCGGGGATCAGCAGGGGCACGGTGGGCGCCAACGCACGCACGCGCTCGATCTCCGCCGGATAGGTCGCGCCCACCACGAGGCCGAGCTGGCCGTTCAGGTTCCACGGCCCCTGGGCCAGCCGCGCGATGTGCTCGTAGAGGAAGGGTTCGCCCTCCACGCCCGCGAGGCGCTGCCCCTGCAGGTCGGCGCCGCCGGGATTGCTGGTGCGGCACAGCAGGAAGGCGCCCTTGCCCGCATGGCGCAGATAGGGCTCGACCGAATCGAAGCCCATGAACGGCGACAGCGTGACCGCATCGGCGCCGTAGCGTTCGAAGGCCTCGATGGCGTATTGCTCGGCGGTCGAGCCGATGTCGCCGCGCTTGGCGTCGAGGATCGTGGGCACGTGGGGCGCGTTGCGGCGCATGTGCTCCATCAGGCGCTCCAGCTGCTCTTCGGCGCGGTGCGCGGCGAAGTAGGCAATCTGCGGCTTGAACGCGATGGCGAGGTCGGCCGTCGCGTCGACGATGCGGGCGCAGAAGTCGTAGATGCGGCTGGCATCGCCCTTGAGCTGCGCCGGAAAACGGCTGGGTTCCGGATCGAGGCCGACGCACAGCATGGATGCGTTTTGCTGCTCGGCCGCGCGCAGCTTGTAGAGGAAAGTCATGGGGCGGGATTTTAGGTTCCGGGGGAGAGCGTGCGCCTCGGCTGCAGGCTCGCAAGAGCAGCCGCCGCTGACGGCCGCGGCTACCGCAGGCGCTGCCGGATGGCTGCTAGAACCGGGCCGCGGCCAGGCAGAGATCGGCCCAGGCCCGCGCCTTGTCGCCGCGGTTGCGCAGCAGGTAGGCCGGGTGATAGGTCGCCACGACCTGCACGCCCGGCAGGCCCGGCAGTTCGGCCGCCTGGCCGCGCAGCTTGCCGAGCGGCTCATTGCGCCGCAGCAGGCACTGCGCCGCGAGCGGTCCCATCGCGAGCACGATGCGCGGCGCAATGGCGGCGAGATGCGCGTCGAAGCCTTGTTCGAACGGTTGCGACGTGGACGCCGGGTGGGTGGCGCCACGGTGCGTGCGCATCAGGTGCACAGGCACGGCGCCGCTCTCCAGTTGCAGGGCGCGCAGCATGTTGTCGAGCAAGCGGCCAGCCTCGCCGGCGAAGGGTTCGCCATGGCGGCCGTCGGCCTGGGGCGGCATGTCGACCACGATCAGCCAGCCGCCTTGCGCCGCGCTGCCGCCGTAGAGGCGCTGCGGGGCTTCGATTTGCGTCGCCTCCTCGCCTGCACCGGCGGGCCGGGCGACACGCGCCTGTGCCACCGGCGGGGCCGGCGCCCCGCCGGGCGGCCGGACAGCAGCGGGGGGGGGGGCCGCGCCCGCCGGCCTGGCGGGGGGGTCTTGCCCTCCCCCACCCCCCGCCCGCCCGCCCGGGGCGGGCGCGGCCCCCCGGCGGGGGGGGGCCGGCGGGGGGGCGCCGGGGGAGGGCCCGC